>DASUPM010000104.1:0-5487 GCA_036281095.1 Pseudorhizobium sp. | reverse complement strand
CTTCTCCAGCCCCTTGGCCATCAGCACGGCCTTCTTGTGCACCGCCTGGGCAATCGCCTTCAAGCCCTGAGGACCGTGGAAGACGCCGTACATCGAAGCCATGACGGCGAGCAGGACCTGGGCGGTGCAGATGTTCGAGGTCGCCTTCTCGCGGCGGATATGCTGTTCGCGGGTCTGCAGCGACAGGCGGTAGGCACGGTTGCCGCGGGCATCGACGGAGACGCCGACAAGACGGCCGGGCATGGCACGCTTGTGGGCATCCTTGACGGCCATGTAGGCGGCGTGTGGGCCGCCGTAACCGACCGGAACGCCGAAGCGCTGTGAGGAGCCGATAGCGATGTCGGCGCCCATTTCGCCGGGAGATTTCAGAAGCGTCAGCGCCAGGAGGTCGGCGGCGACTGCGGCCAGCGCGCCGGTCTGGTGGAGGCGGGAGATCAGGCCGGAGAAGTCACGCACATGGCCGTGGGTGCCCGGATACTGGAAGATCGCGCCGAACACATCGACCGGATCGAGGTCGGTCATCGGATCGCCGACGATTACCGTCCAGCCGAGCGGGGCGGCACGGGTTTCGATCAGCGCGATCGTCTGCGGATGGCAGGCCCTGTCGACGAAGAAGGCGGTTGCCTTGGTCTTCGCCTGACGCTGGCAGAGCGCCATGGCTTCGGCGGCGGCGGTGGCTTCGTCGAGCAGCGAGGCGTTGGCGACGTCGAGGCCGGTCAGGTCCGAGATCATCGTCTGGAAGTTCAGGAGCGCTTCGAGCCGACCCTGGCTGATTTCCGGCTGGTAAGGCGTATAGGCCGTGTACCAGGCAGGGTTTTCCAGGATGTTGCGCTGGATCACCGGCGGCGTGACGGTGCCGTAGTAGCCCTGGCCGATCAGCGAGGTGAGGACTTGGTTCTTGTTGGCCGTCTCGCGCAGCTTGTCGAGCGCTTCGCGCTCGGTCAGCGCCGCACCCCAGGTCAGCGGGGTCCCCTGACGGATGGAGACCGGAACGGTGGCGTCGATGAGGGCGTCGAGCGATTTGTAGCCGATGACCTTCAGCATCTCCGCCATTTCGGCCGGCGAGGGGCCGATATGGCGCCGGTTGGCGAAGTCGTACGGGTCGTAATCGGTAAAATGGAAATCGGTCGAGTCGTTCATCCGATCAGGTCCTTGTAGGCGGCTTCATCCATCAGGGCGTCGGCATCGGCGCTATTCTTCAGCTTCAGCTTGAAGAACCAGCCGGCACCCTGAGGTGCGGAATTGACCAGCGACGGGTCGTCTACGATGGCCTGATTGACTTCGGTGACTTCGCCGTCAAGTGGCGCATAGACGTCGGACGCAGCCTTGACGGATTCCACGGTTGCGGCATTGCCATCCTTGGTCAGTTCAGCGCCGACTTCCGGTAATTCGACAAAAACGAGGTCGCCGAGCTGTTCGGCGGCATGGGCCGTGATGCCGACGGTCGCGATATCGCCATCGAGCTTCAGCCATTCGTGTTCGGCGGTGAATTTCAGCATGGTTCTCTCCGAAGGATTTTTAACGTTTGTAGGTAGGCTTGATGAACGGCAGCGTGGCGATGGTGAGCGGCAGGTACTTTCCCCGGACCTCCGCATAGATCTGCGTGCCGGGCTCGCGGTAAAAGCTTGGTACGTAGCCCATGGCGACCGGCCCTTCGACCGAGGGGCCGAAGGTACCTGAGGTCACCTCGCCGATGTGTCGCTGCCCGGCGGCATCGGCAAAGAGCTGCGCATGGGCGCGCACGGGCGCCTTGCCTTCCGGCTTCAACCCGACCCGGTGGCGGGTCGTTCCACTTTCCAGTTCTTCAAGAATCCGGTCCGCCCCGGGAAAGCCGCCGGCGCGGTCGCCGCCGGCCTTCCGCGCCTTCTGGAACGCCCATTCGAGCGAGGCTTCGATCGGGCTGGTCGTCGTGTCGATGTCGTTGCCGTAGAGGCAGAGTCCGGCTTCCAGGCGAAGCGAATCACGCGCGCCGAGGCCCACGGCCTCGCAGTCCGGATGCCCGAGCAGAGCCTTGGCGATCTCTTCCGCCTTAGCCGCCGGCATCGAGATTTCGAAGCCGTCTTCGCCCGAGTAGCCGGAGCGGGAGATGATGCAATCCGCACCGAGGATCGTCGCGTCGCGGACGTCCATGAACCGCGCGGCGGGAGCGTCGGGCCAGAGTGTCGCAAGCACGGCTTCCGCCCTGGGACCCTGCAGCGCAAGCAGCGCCCGGTCTTCCAGCAGCGTCACCTCGCAGTTCCGCAGATTTCCCTTCATGTACGCCACGTCGGCGTCCTTGCAGGCGGCATTGACGACCACGAAGAGATGGTCCACGCGATTGGCGATCATCAGGTCGTCCAGCATGCCGCCATTGTCGTCGGTGAAGAAGCCGTAGCGCTGCCGACCGGGCTTGAGACCGAGGATGTCCACCGGTACCAGCGCTTCGAGTGCCAGCGCTGCGTCGTCGTAAGCGCCGGAAGCCGCACGGACGATGACCTGGCCCATGTGCGAGACGTCGAAGAGGCCCGCTGCGGAGCGGGTGTGCAGATGTTCCTTCAGGACTCCTGCCGGATATTGCACCGGCATGTCGTAGCCGGCGAAGGGGACCATCTTGGCGCCTAGGGAAAGATGCAGGGCATGCAGCGGCGTTTGCTTGAGGGCAGGGGATTGGTCCAAAAGTGCCTCCAGGGCGCGTGGTCGCGCGTAAGCTCATTTGACGGCGCGATTGCGCCCGGTTCATGAGCCCCCTCTGTCCTTGTCGCCTGAGATTGTTATCCCTTCGGCGAGCCCTGTCTGGCGACGGGCCTCTCTCCAGAGTCCTGCTAGGCCGTTCGATGGTCCTTTTGCCTGAGAGTTTCCGGGGCGGTTGCTCCTTCGGCACCGCTTACGAGGCGGCTTCTCCCAACGAACGTGCCGCCCATTATCCGGGTGGCCCCAACCTTGGCAAGGGCCAAACGTCGCTGTCGGCAAGATTTTTGTCGCGTCGTCGAAACGTTTGATGCCGCGCAAAGAAAGGGCAGGGTCATTTGCGCTTTATGCATCTGTGGGCTAAGGGCTCTGAGCCTTCGGAAACGGTAACATGTCCTTTCGGAACCGAACATCGATGAACGCGCTGCGCATCCTGTGCGCAATCGTTCTCCTGTTCCTGGGCGTGGGGCACAAGCCCGTCGAGGCTGCGGCATCCGTGGATGCCTATAGCGAAGCCTACAGGCTCCCCGACGGTACGTTTGCGGATATCTGCGCCGACGGCCACGATGAACATGACGCCGTCGATCGCCCGCTCTGCGAGGTCTGCCTGCTGGCGTCGTCGCTCATTCTTCCGTTGCCGGCAGACGATGATGGATCACGGCGGGCGCTCGCATTCCTCGTCAATCGGCTTCCCAGCGAATCGTCGCTGCCGGGTGTCCGGGTCAGCCACGGTCCATCCGCGCGTGGGCCGCCCCTGGCAATCTGATCCCGTCCGACCTCAGATCAACCGAAACCGGATTGTGGCCGAGAGCCCGCCGGAAGGGGATGTTAGATGACCACCTGTAACCTCATTCAACTATCCACCCTGTTCGCCATCGCCGCAGCAGGCACTGCCCAGGCTCACGCAACGTTCACGCCATCGACCGCCACCGCGGAGAAATACGTGGTGCTGGCGCTGCAGGTGCCGCATGGATGCGACGGCAAAGCCACGAACGAAGTGCGTATCGAGCTGCCGGAGGGTTTCGTCTTCGCCAAACCACAGCCCAAGCCCGGCTGGGACCTCGAGATCATCAAGGGCGAATACAAAAATTCCTACGACAATCATGGCACCGCCGTGACCGCCGGCCCCGTAGAGATCCGCTGGAAGGGGGGCGATCTGCCGGACGAGTTCTATGATACCTTCGTTGTTCGCGGAAAGATCGCTGGCATCGCGCCGGGGACCGAGCTGGCATTTCCGGCAACGCAGCTTTGCGGAACGGATGCCAGTGTAGCCTGGACCGAAGTCGCGGCGCCCGGTGTCAATGCCCATTCCCTGGAAAATCCCGCACCCGTCGTCAAGGTCGTCGCGGACAAGAGCGAGGGTCATGACGCGCATGCTCACGGCGCCGGTCAACCTGCCAAGGTTGGCGACGTGGAACTGGAAGGCGCCTATGCACGTGCCATGCTGCCCGGCCAGCCGGTGGGAGGCGGGTTCGTAACCCTCCGCAACGGCGGCTCGGTTGACGACCGCCTCATCTCCGTCTCCTCACCTGCTGCAGGCACCGTCGAACTTCACGAAATGGCGATGCAGGGGGAGGTGATGCGGATGCGCAAGCTCAATGAAGGCATTCCTCTTCCTGCCGGAGAAACCGTGGAGCTGAAGCCGGGCGGATTGCACCTGATGTTCATGCAGGTGGAAAAGCCGTTCAAGGAAGGCGATTCCGTGCCTGTCACGCTGACTTTCGAGAAGGCCGGGAGCGTCGATATTGTGCTGCCGGTCCGCGCAGCCGGCCCCGCAGGTCACTCCCACAACTGAACCGCTTCACCGGCCGTTCGGCGCATTCTGTCTTCTCCCGCGGAACGGGAGAAGACATGTCGACCTTAATCTCTCGTTTAGGTCTGCGCGATAAGTTGGCCCACTGGTCCTTCAGACGGTGGTGAGGTTCCCATTCCTGCGGAATTTGAAGGTGGCCCGCTGCATTTCCGGCGGCTAAGCGCCCTCAGCGAGATTGACGGCATCGCGGCTGCGTGGCGCGCTCTGGAGGAGCGCTGTGGCGATCGGCTTACCTATTTCCAGAGTCTCGACTGGTGCCGCAGCTGGGTTGCCGCCTTTGCGGACCGGACATCCGGCAACTGCTTTCGAGTGGAAACCGTCTGGCGGGGCGACCGCCTCGTTGCGGTGTGGCCGTTGATGGTGCAGACGGTGAGCGGCATCCGGGTGCTTCAGAACCTGGGGGCGCCGCATTCCCAATACTGCAATCTCCTCTGCGATGACGAAATCCTGGCAACCGTTGTCACCAAGTCGCTCCTGTCCCGGATCGAGGCGGAGCCGGATTGCGACGTCGCCGTATTCCATCCGGTGCCCCAGCGGTTAAGGCTGGCGCAGATCCTGGGCGGACGTGCCACCATCCGCGGCTATCACAGCAACAGCGCGCTTCTCGACCTGACGAGTTTTGCGGACGGGGAAAGCTATCGTTCGCACGGCGGCAAGCTCAAGAAGCGCAATCGCAACCGCCGTCGCAATCATCTCGCCCGGTTGGGCGCACTCCGTTTCGAGGTGGTGTGGCCGAGCGACCGTCGCTTCGAGGCTCTGGTGCGCCAGTGCGCCTTGATGAAACGGCGGTGGCTGGCCGAAACGGGCCGTACCAGCAGCGGCTTCTCGGTGGACGGTTTCGAAGACTTCCTGGCCAGCTTGGCCGGCGATGCCGAGAGCGGGAGCGGCGCCTGCCTATCCGTGCTCAGTGCCGGAGATGCTGTCGTGGCGATGGAACTCGGCTTCCTGCAGAACAGGCACTACTATGCCTATATCGGTAGCTTTGACTGGGATCTGCGGCATCTTTC
>DASUPM010000103.1:0-2746 GCA_036281095.1 Pseudorhizobium sp. | reverse complement strand
ATCAGGCCCGGCTTCGCCCTGTCCAGTACGATGTGCGGATAGACCGCAACGCTGCCGTCCGGTCGCCGCATCACGGAACTGGGAAACCAGAGCGCGTTGTCCTTGCCCGAAGGTCCCAGGACCCCACCCGCAGCCAGTCCGAGGGCGATACTGCTGCCGTCGCAGCCGGACGTCGCGGGCGTGTACTCCGGCGTTGGCCGAGGCAGCTGTGCCGCTCTTAGAGCGGGATTTGCCGGAAAGCCGCCACCGGCCAGGACAACGCCCCGGCTGGCGCTGATGAGGAGGCTGTAAGTCCCTTGCCGGCACTGCGCACCGACGATGCGCCCATCCTGCTTCGCCAGGCGTTCGACGGTTATCCCGGTCAGCACGCGAACATGCCTGTCGAGTGCTGCCTTCAGCAACCGCGCGACAAGCGCATTGCCGAGCACCAGCCGCGTACCCCGCCGATAACGCAGCCGGTCGCGGAGGTACCGCCCGACGAGGCGCAAACCCAGCGAGGCGGAAGACAGGGAGCGATCGGCTTTCAGAAGCGTCGCCGCCTCACCGCGGGTCACCATCAAGCCGCCGAGCAGCATCAGTTCCGGCAGGGGCAAGGCCAACCGTTCGAATTCCGCACCGAGTTCACGACCGTCGAAGGGGAGCGGCTCCAGCGGACGTCCGCCCGGCGCCGCTCCCGGCTTGTCCTGGCGGTAATCGGGCGCGTTCAAATAGGGCCGAAAGGCGATACCCGCCTGCCGTTCCAGGTCGAGCAGCATCGCCGGCGCTTCGCGAAGGAAGACGCGCCACGGCGCATCCGGAGAAATATCGTCCGTAAGGCTGCCCAGATAAGCTTCTGCCCGAGGGCGGTCGCCGGATATTCCGGCTTCCCGCATCAGATGACTGTCAGGCACCCAGACGGTTCCCGAGGACCTGGCGGACGTACCTCCGATGAAGTCGTCATGCTCCAGGACGCACACCGATAGCCCGTATAGGGCACCAGTGAGAGCCGTGGTCAAACCTGCGGCGCCGCTGCCGATTACCAGCAGATCGACTTTGCTTTCCTCCACCAGAGCCTCCCACTCACTATTTTTTCACATTATGAAATCGTATTTCACATTACAATATGAAAAATGTGATCCGGACGAACACTCCATGGACGTTTTCCGGCTTCCCCTTTTGTGCACCTTTGTATACTAACGGGGAAAGCTGGAAGAGGGCTCATTGCGCTGCTTCTCCAGCCAGTCACTGAGCGGCTCTCCCGCGTGTGGGGCCAGCCTGTTCAGGCTCAAGCACATCTGGAGGATCCCGTGCCGAGACAACATGCCATCCCCTGCATCCTCATGCGCGGAGGAACGTCCAAGGGCCCTTATTTCAAGATGCGGGACATGCCTTCGAATGCGGAGGACCGCGCTCGCGTCCTGCTGGCGGCCATGGGGTCTCCCGACGTCCGCCAGATCGATGGGATTGGCGGCGCCGACACCCTGACCAGCAAGGTAGCGCTGGTCGGCCCTTCCACCCGCGAAGGCGTGGACGTCGACTATCTTTTCGCCCAGGTTTCCGTCGACAAGGCCTTTGTCGATACCTCTCCCTCATGCGGCAACATGCTGTCGGGCGTCGGCCCCTTCGCGATCGAGACCGGCATGGTGCCGGTCTCCGGCGAGACGACGAGCGTGGTGATCTTCGACATCAATACGCAGAGCCGCATCGAAGCGCTCGTTCAGACACCGGGCGGCGCGGTGGACTACGAAGGCGACACACGCATCGACGGCGTCCCGGGGACCTCGGCCGAGATACGGTTGAACTTCATGGACATCGTCGGATCGAAGACGGGATCGCTGCTGCCGACCGGCCAGGCGACGGAAGAGATCGATGGCGTCAAGGTCACGCTCATCGACGTGGCCGTTCCGATGATGATCTTCCGCGCCGCCGACCTCGGCAAGACCGGCTATGAAAGCGCGGCCGAACTGGACGCCGACAAGGCCTTTTTTGCTCGCATGGAGGCCATGCGCATGGAGGCCGGCCGACGTATGGGGCTCGGCGACGTGACGGGCAAGGTCGTGCCCAAGGTCGCAATGCTTGCCCCGCCGCGCGAAGGCAATCAGGTTGCCGCACGCTACTTCGTGCCGCACAAGGCTCATGCGGCCTTCGCGGTGACGGGCGGGCTCTGCGTTTCATCATGCGTCATGGTTCCAGGCACGGTCGCCGACGGGGTTGCCAACCGGCCTGACGGTTACGACTGCACGATCGTGATTGAGCATCCGACTGGGGTCATGGACGTTGCGATGACGGCAGAACCCTCCGGCGACAGCGTCAGCATCGTCAGCGGCGGCGTCGTCCGCACGGCCCGCAAGCTCATGGAGGGCTCCGTTTTCGTCCCCTCCTTTGCGCTGGAAACGAAGCCGGCGGCATAAGCCGTCGGCCACTTCCATCGCCGCCTCAGGAGCATAAAAATCATGCGAATTCTTGTCCTTCCGGGCGACGGGATCGGTCCGGAGATCGTCGAAGCGACCGTTGCCGTTCTCGACGCGCTCGACCGGCGTTTTTCGCTCGGCTTCGATTATACCCGGCGCGAGATCGGCTTTTCCTCTCTGCGGGAAATCGGCACGACACTGCCGCCGGATCTTCTGGACCAGGCGCGGGGAATGGATGGCATCCTGCTCGGTCCGATCTCGCATCTGCAGTATCCGCCGCGCGACCAGGGCGGCATAAACGTGTCCGCCGCATTCCGAACCGGGCTCGACCTCTTCGCCAACATCAGGCCCGCCAG
>DASUPM010000102.1:0-4972 GCA_036281095.1 Pseudorhizobium sp. | reverse complement strand
TGTACGCATCGACGGCGTGACGATCGGCTACGACGTGATCACTGCCGATCCTGCCAATCCAGTGCTCGTCCTGGTGAATTCACTCGGGACCGACAGCCGCATATGGCATCTGGTGGTGCCGAAGCTTGCGGAGGACTTTACCGTCCTTGTCTATGACAAGCGCGGCCACGGCCTTTCCGACCTCGGCGACCCGCCCTACCGGATTGACGACCACGTTGCCGATCTCATCGGTCTGCTCGACCATCTCGAATTCTCCAACACGATCATCTGCGGACTTTCCGTCGGCGGACTCGTTGCCCAGGGTCTTTATGCGAAGCGGCCTGATCTCGTTCGGGGGCTGGTGCTCGCCGATACGGCGCACAAGATCGGCACGGCCGAAATGTGGGCGAAGCGCATTGCGGCGATCGAGCAGAACGGCGTCGGGTCCATTCTCGACGACATCATGAGCCGGTGGTTTACCGCAGCCTTCCGCCAGCCGGACAATGGCGCCTACCAGGCCTACTGCAACATGCTTCTCCGGCAACCCGTTGCCGGCTACACCGGCACCTGCGCCGCGATCCGCGACGCGGATTTCACCAGGGAGGCTCAGGCGATCACGGTTCCGGTCCTTTGCGTCGTAGGTGAGCAGGACGGGTCCACGCCGCCCGAGCTCGTCCGATCCCTCGCCGACCTGATCAAGGGCGCACGGTTCGAGGTCATCGAGGGTGCTGCCCACATTCCCTGCGCCGAGACGCCGGCGGCCTTCGCCAGCGCCGTGCGCAGCTTTATAGTTAACGACGTCAAGGACTGAAACGATGACCGACATTCCTTCTCCATCGGAGCGCTACCGGCAGGGGCTTGCGACGCGACGTTCGGTTCTCGGCAATGCCCATGTGGACAATGCGCTTGCCCGGGAAACGGATTTCGATCGTCCGTTTCAGCAGTTCATCACGGAAGGCGCATGGGGCTCGCTCTGGTCGCGCCCCGGCCTTTCGAAGCGGGAGCGGTCCATGGTGACGATCGCCCTTCTTGCCGCGGGCGGACAGTACGAGGAAATGGCCATGCATGTTCGGGCGACCGCCAGGACCGGCGCCACGAGCGATGACATCTGCGAAGCGCTGATGCACGTTGCGGTCTATGCGGGCGTGCCGGCGGCCAATCATGCCTTCAAGATCGCCAAGGCGGTCTATGCCGAAATGGACGCGGAACAGAACAGAACTGAAGCAGGGGGAGACGCCGATGAGAAACACACCGCCTGAAACCACGCCCTTTTTCGCCCGAGACAGGGACATGCAGCCGCCTGCATATACGCCCTGGTACAAGACGAGCGTGTTGCGGTCGCCGCAGCGGGCACTGATTTCGCTGGAGGGCACCAAGAGCGAAATCACGGGCCCCGTGTTCGGGCACAATCTCATCAACGATTTCGACAATGATCTGATCGTCAACTACGCCAAACCCGGCGAGGGCCCGATCGGCGAACGAATTCTCGTTCACGGCAGGGTGCTGGACGAGCGCGGCATCGGCGTGGCTGGCGCGCTCGTGGAATTCTGGCAGGCGAATGCCGGCGGCCGCTACCGGCACAAGAAGGAAACCTATCTAGCGCCGCTCGATCCGAACTTCGGCGGCTTCGGTCGCACGATCACTGACGAAAACGGCTTCTACTGGTTCAAGACGATCAAGCCGGGTCCCTATCCCTGGCCGAACGGCGTAAATGACTGGCGCCCCGCTCATATCCATTTCTCCGTCTTCGGCCACGGTTTCGCGCAGCGGCTCATCACGCAGATGTATTTCGAGGGCGATCCGCTCATCTGGATTTGTCCGATCGTGAAGACCATTCCGGACGAGGACGCGATCAGGCGGCTCATCGCGCCACTCGACATGAACGCGACGATCCCGCACGACATGCGGGCATACAAGTTCGACATCGTGTTGCGCGGTCGCCGCTCGACCCTGTTCGAGAACCGCAAGGAGGGCAACTGACATGGTCCAGCCGCTCGGCTACCTGAAAGAGACCGCATCACAGACGGCTGGTCCCTATGTCCATATCGGCTGCACACCGAACTTCACGGGTATCACCGGGGTCTACGACCAGGATCTCGGTTCGGGATCCATGGTCAACGATGAGACCCGTGGGGAGAGGATCACTATCCGCGGGCGCGTGATCGATGGCGCCGGGGCGCCGCTCAGGGACGCGCTGGTGGAGATATGGCAGGCGGATGCCGACGGCTTCTACAACAGCCCGTCGGAAACGCGCGGCAAGGCCGATCCCAACTTTTTCGGCTGGGCACGGTGCCCAGGAGACATGGATACCGGGGAATTCGTCTTCGAGACGATCAAGCCGGGGCGGATACCGTTCCGCGACGGTCGCTGGATGGCGCCGCACGTCAACTTCTGGATCGTGGCGCGTGGCATCAATATCGGCCTGAACACCCGGATGTATTTTTCGGACGAGGAGCAGGCCAATGCGGAGGATCCCATCCTTGCGCGGATCGAGCACCGCGTGCGGGTCCCCACCCTGATCGGCAAACGGGAGGAGGATACCGTCACCTTCGACATCTACCTGCAAGGTGATAAAGAGACGATCTTCTTCGACATCTGACGGGACGCCGATGACCCTTTCAGCCTTCAGCCATCCGTATCTCTCCGGTGTTCTCGGCGATACGGAAACCGCGAACTGCTTTACCGCCGAGGCGGAGCTTTCCGCCATGCTCTCATTCGAGCGGGCGCTTGCCAATGCGGAGGCTGCAGCCGGGCTGATCCCAGTGTCCGCAGCCGAGGTGATCGGCCGCGCCTGCGGTTCTTTCCGGCCGGATATGGAAGCCCTCCGTGCCGGCGTGGCGAAAGACGGCGTCGTCGTGCCTGAACTGATCCGGCAATTGCGGGCGGCAGTCGGAAGCGACGTGGGTGAGTTCGTCCACCTGGGCGCAACCAGTCAGGATGCGATAGACACCAGCCTGATGCTGCGGCTGCAACAGGTCTGCCGGCTGTTCGTCGGGCGGCTGAAGGGGTTCGACGACTGTCTGCAACTTTTGGAAGACCAGTTCGGCGGGCTCCGGCTGATGGCCCACACGCGCATGCAGCCCGCTCTCCCGGTAAGGGTTTCCGATCGGCTGGAAGCATGGCGGCAGCCGCTTCAGCGCCATCGCCGCCGCATGGAGCGGTTTCTCGACGAGGGATTTCCCGTGCAACTGGGCGGGGCCACCGGCACGCTGGACAAGCTTGGCGAAAAAGGCCCCGTTATCAGGCTCGCAGTCGCAGGCGAACTTGGACTGGCGGATGAGCCGCAGTGGCAAAACCAGCGCGACCGCATCGCCGATTTCGGCGCTCTTCTGTCGCTGGTGACAGGCGCCCTCGGCAAGTTCGGTCAGGACGTGGCGCTGCTGGCGCAGTCCGGTGAGGAAATCGCATTGAGCGGCGGCGGCGGATCGTCAGCCATGGCGCACAAACAAAATCCTGTCGCCGCCGAGGTGCTTGTTTCACTTGCCCGATATAATGGTGTTCAAGTGTCGGGCCTTCATCAGGCTTTGGTGCATGAGCAGGAGCGCTCGGGGGCCGCCTGGACCCTGGAATGGATGATCCTGCCGCAGATGGCGGCGGCAACCGGCGCCGCGCTCAGGCTGGCAATCGAACTCGCAGACAATATCCAATCGCTCGGCACCGATCAGAGATAACCGATCCGATATGATTGAGAGCTAGTATTTCATTTTACATTACCGATCAGTATGGCAAGGTTATTCACCGAAATGCTGATCGGAGGGCGCCCAAGGACGGGCGATCGGCCACAAGGGAGGGATCATGAAGAAGCTTATCACTGCAACCATCGCGGCTTTCGTTCTGTCGAGTGCTGCCTACGCGGACACGATCAAGGTCGGCGTCATCGGGCCGTTCTCGGGCCCCTTCGCCCTCCAGGGCAAGAACTTCAAGGCGGGCATCGATGCCTACTTCGCCTTGAACGGCAATACGGTCGGTGACGACACGATCGAGGTAGTCTATCGCGACGTGCCGCAGGCGGACCCGGCGCAATCGAAGGCGCTGGCGCAGGAACTGGTTGTCAAGGAAGGCGTCCAGTACCTGGCCGGCTTCTACTTCACTCCGGATGCCATGGCGGCCACGCCGATCCTGGAGCAGGGCAATGTGCCGATGGTCGTCATGAATGCTGCGACGTCCGCGATCGTGACGAAAAGCCCCTATGTGGTGCGCACTTCGTTCACGACCTGGCAGACTTCGACCCCGATCGCCAAGGTCGCGAAGGATGCCGGCGTCAGCAAGGTGATTTCGATCGTCAGTGACTACGGTCCGGGGGTCGATGCGGAGAATGCCTTCAAGGCTGGCTTTGAAAAGGAGGGCGGCCAGGTCGTAGAGGCCGTGCGGATGCCGCTTTCCACGAATGACTTCTCCCCCATCATGCAGCGCGTGAAGGATTCGGGTGCAGAAGCCGTCTTCGCCTTCCTGCCGTCGGGCCCGACGACGTTGGGCTTCGTGAAGGCATTCAATCAGAACGGCCTGAAGGACGCTGGAATCAAGCTGTTCGCGCCGGGCGACCTGACGCAGGAATCCGATCTGCCGGCATTGGGCGATGCGGCGCTCGGCATGCAGACGACCTTCCATTACTCGGTCTCTCACGACTCGCCGGAAAACAAGGCCTTCGTCGAAGCCGCCCAGAAGGCGATCGGCAATCCTGCGGAACTCTCCTTCCCGGCCGTCGGCGCTTTCGACGGCATGTACGTCATCTCCAAGATGATCGAAGCCACCGGTGGGGAGCAGGATGCGGCAAAGGCAGTCGAAGCGGTCAAGGGTCTTTCGTGGACCAGTCCTCGCGGTCCGGTGACCATCGAGAAAGAAAGCCGCCATATCACGCAGAACATCTATCTGCGCGAAGTGGCAAAGGCGGAGGATGGTTCCTACTACAACAAGGAAATCCAGACCTTCGAGAACCAGGGTGATCCAGGGCTCGCTGCCGCCAAGTAAACAGAAGTCGGACGTGGGTCGGGGG
>DASUPM010000101.1:0-2744 GCA_036281095.1 Pseudorhizobium sp. | reverse complement strand
TATTCGTCCGCGGGGGCATCGATGTTGTTCGTTGACGTCATCCGGGCCAAGCGCGATGGAGCCGCACTCTCGGCGGAGCAGATCGCGTTCTTCGTGCGCGGCCTGGCCGACGGCAGCATTCCATCCGAGCAGGTTTCCGCGCTCGCCATGGCGATCTGTCTGCGTTCCATGTCGTTCGAGGAGGCCGCGACGCTGACCCGGGCGATGGCCGCTTCCGGAACGATTCTGCAGTGGCGCGCCGAAGAGCTAGGCGGCCCGGTAGTCGACAAGCATTCCACAGGCGGGATCGGCGACAAGGTGAGCTTCCTTCTCGCGCCGATCGCTGCAGCCTGTGGTTGTTTCGTGCCAATGATTTCCGGTCGCGGTCTCGGGCACACCGGCGGTACGCTCGACAAGATCGACAGCATTCCAGGCTATCGTTCCACGCCGGATCTCGCCACGTTCCAGAACGTGGTCAGGTCCGTCGGCTGCGCCATCATCGGGCAGACCCCCGATCTCGCTCCGGCGGATCGGCGCCTCTACGCGATCCGGGATGTCACCGGCACCGTGGAGTCGATTCCGCTGATCACGGCCTCGATCCTGTCCAAGAAGATCGCCGCCGGGCTGGACGCCCTGGTCATGGACGTCAAGGTCGGCTCCGGGGCCTTCATGGCGTCCATGGAACAGGCACAAGCCCTCGCTCGCAGCATCATCGGGACGGCCGGCAGCGCGGGGCTCGAGACTCGCGCACTGATCACCGACATGAACGAAACGCTGGGACTGTCGGCCGGCAATGCCGTGGAAATCCGCGAATCGGTGGCGTATCTCACGAACACGCGGCGCGAGCCGAGGCTCAACGAAGTCGTGCTGGCGCTGTGCGCGGAAATGCTGGTGCTCTCCGGCGTCGAGACAGACAGGGCAGGGGCTCTGCAGCGCGCCGATGCCGCTGTTACCTCGGGCAAGGCTGCGGAAGTCTTTGGCCGAATGGTCGCCGCCCTTGGCGGACCAGCGGATTTCCTCGAACGGCCCGATCACTACCTGGCAGCCGCGCCTGTGAAGGTATCGGTTCCCCCACCAGACGACGGTTATCTGGCCGCGGTGAATGCGCGTGCGCTGGGCAACGCGATCATCGAGCTGGGAGGCGGACGCCGCCGCGCAGACGATAAGCTGGATCTGTCGGTCGGATTCACCGACATCGCCGCTATTGGTACCGCAGTCGACCGCGGGCATCCGCTTGCCGTCGTTCATGCGGCCAGCGACGCGGATGCGCAGCGCGCGATCCACAACATGCGCTCGGCATGCACCATGACGTCATCGCCGCCTCCGCCGCGGCCGGTGATCTACGAAACGCTCGGGGGAGAGAAAGAAAGATGAGATGGATGAGTCTAGTGGGGATCGCCGTGATCCTGGGGGTGGCGGTACTGCTGTCGACCAACCGACGGGCGATCAGCCTGCGCATCGTAGCGAGCGCGTTCGCGCTGCAGGTGGGGATCGCGGCACTGGTGCTCTACGTTCCTGCAGGCCGTCGTGCCGTTCTGGCCATCTCGCACGGGGTCGAGGCCGTCATCGGGTATTCGCAGGCCGGCATCAGCATGGTGTTTGGCCCTCTCGCCAACACGAACCAGGGAATCAGTTTTGCCGTACACGTCCTGCCGGTAGTCATCTTCTTCGCGGCGCTGATGAGCGTCCTCTATCACCTCGGGATCATGCAATGGGTCGTGAAGGTCATCGGGGGCGCGCTCCGCTGGGTCATCGGCACGCGTACGGTCGAGTCTCTGTGCGCGGCGGCCACGATATTCGTCGGGCAAACTGAATCGCCGCTCGCCATACGTCCCTACCTGCGCCGGCTGACGGAGCCGCAGGTCTTCACGGTGATGGCGACGGGCATGGCATCGGTGGCCGGCACGGTGCTCGCTGCCTATGCGCAGCTGGGCATCAAGCTCGAGTACCTCCTGCCGGCCGCATTCATGGCTGCGCCGGGCGGTCTGCTGATGGCAAAGCTCATCATGCCCGACGATCCGACGGATGCCCGGCAGACCCGGGAAGACGTGATGCTCAAGGACGATAGCGCCCGGCATGCGAACGTCATCATGGCTGCGGGCGTCGGTGCGGCTGACGGGGTGAAGCTCGCGGTGGCCATCGGAGCGATGCTCATCGCCTTCGTAGGGCTCATCGCTCTCTTCAACGGCCTTGTCGGCTGGCTCGGAGCGCTGTTCGGCATCGAAGGGCTGACACTGGAGAAGATGCTCGGCGTAGTCTTCGGGCCGTTGATGTACCTGCTGAGCGTACCGTGGGCCGAGGCCCAGATTGCAGGCAGCTTCTTCGGCGAAAAGCTGATCCTCAACGAATTCGTCGCCTACCTGCATTTCGGGCAGATCGCGGACACGCTGAGTCCGAGGGCCGAGGCCATCACGACGTTCGCGCTGTGCGGCTTCGCCAACCTCTCCTCCATCGCGATCCAGATGGGTGCCCTGGGTAGCCTGGTTCCGGAGTTCCGAGAATTCATTGCCCGCTACGGCCTGCGAGCCGTGGCGGCGGGATCGCTTTCGAACCTGCTGAGCGCAGCCCTGGCCGGCTTGCTTCTGGATGTCTGAATGAAGACCCGGATCCAATTGAGGAACGAGGCGCGCATCCTGGACGCGGCTCAGGAAGTGTTTGCGACTTACGGATACCACGGCGCCACCATCGACGAGGTTGCCGAGCGCGCCGGGATCTCCAAGCCGAACCTGCACTACTACTTCAAGCGCAAGCGGGATCTATACCTC
>DASUPM010000100.1:0-6324 GCA_036281095.1 Pseudorhizobium sp. | reverse complement strand
CGGGCTCGCCCTCGAAAGCCATCATACCCGTGGTTCGGTTGACCGGGATGAACTGCATGCCTTCGGGCACATGGAATTTCTCGGGCGGCAGGCGCGTTACGGCCTTCTCCATGAAGTCGGCGAATATGGGAGCGGCAAGCGAACTGCCGGTTCCGCCGCGCCCGAGCGGCGCGGGCGTATCGAAGCCGATATAGACACCCGCCACAAGATTGGGCGTGAAGCCAACGAACCAGGCGTCCTTCTCGTCGTTGGTCGTACCGGTCTTGCCCGCCACCGGACGATCGGTGATGTTGATCTTGCCGGCCGCCGTCCCGCGCCGGACCACGCCTTCCATCATCGACGTGATCTGATAAGCGGTCATCGGATCGAGAACCTGCTCCCGGTTATCGACAAGAACCGGCTCGTCCTGTCCGGTCCAGGCGGTGGCATTGCAGCCGTCGCAGGTGCGGCCCTCGTGGCGGAAGACGGTCCTGCCGTAGCGGTCCTGGATGCGGTCGATCACGGTCGGCTTGATCTGCTTGCCGCCATTGGCAATGACCGCGTAGGCGGAAACCATTCGCAATACGGTGGTTTCCCCGGAGCCGAGCGACATGGCGAGCACGGGCAGCATGTCGTCGTAGATGCCGAAGCGCTCGGCATAATCGGCGACGAGTTCCATGCCCATATCCTGCGCCAGGCGGACGGTCATCTGGTTACGGGATTTCTCGATGCCGAGCCGCAGGGTCTGCGGGCCGGCCGAGCCGCCGCCGTAGTTTTCGGGACGCCAGACCTCGCCACCGGAAACCATCTCGATCGGAGCGTCGAGGATAACCGATGCGGGGGTATAGCCGTTATCGAGGGCGGCCGCGTAGACGAAGGGCTTGAAGGAGGAACCCGGCTGCCGCATGGCCTGCGTCGCCCGATTGAACTCGGACTGCGCGTATGAAAAGCCGCCGACCATGGCGAGCACGCGGCCGGTGTTGGGATCCATGGCGACAAAGCCGCCCTGAACCTTCGGCGGCTGGCGGAGCCGGTAGCTTCCTGCCTCGTCGGCGATTGCCTCGACGTAGACGACGTCACCCGGCTCCAGGACGCCCTCCGGCGACTTGGCGGTCTTCCGCTCGCCTTTCGCGTCGCGATAGGCCCATTTCATGTTTTCCGCCGTGATGGTGCCGGTCTCGCGAGCCTCATCGACCTTGCCGCCCGCATTCTGGGACGGCTGCAGACCGATATCGACTTCCTTGGCGGAGACGGCGATCACCACGGCAAGCTGCCATTCCGGCACGTCGCGCAATGTGGGCATTTCGGCGAGCTTCGGTCCCCAGTCGCCCGCCATGTCGATCTCCGCCACCGGACCGTGGAATCCCCGCCGCTCGTCGTAGTTGACCAGGCCGCGATGGAGTGCCGCACGGGCCAGAACCTGAAGTTCCGGATCGAGCGACGTGCGTACCGACAGGCCTCCCTCGTAGAGGAAGTCATCGCCGTATTTCTCCATGATCTGGCGGCGGACGGCTTCGGCGAAATAGTCCGAAGCGAAAAGATGGGTGCCCCCGCGGCGCGGCTTTACGCCGAGCGGCTGCTTCTTCGCCTCATCCGCATCCGCCTGGACGATATAGCCGTTCTCGGCCATCCGATCGATAACCCAGTTGCGGCGCTCGATTGCCGCGTCTGGCCGGCGATAGGGATGATAGTTGTTGGGGCCCTTCGGAAGGGCCGCGAGATAGGCCGCCTCGGCAATGGTCAGCTCGGTTACCGACTTGTCGAAATAGGTGAGCGCAGCGCCCGCAATGCCGTAGGAATTAAGACCGAAAAAGATCTCGTTGAGGTAGAGTTCGAGAATCTTGTCTTTCGAGTAGGTCTGCTCGATGCGGAAGGAGAGGATTGCTTCCTTGACCTTCCGGTCGATGGTCTGATCGTTGCTGAGCAGGAAGTTCTTTGCCACCTGCTGCGTGATCGTCGATGCGCCTTCCGGGCGGCGGCCGGAGCCCAGATTCTGAATGTTGTTGACGACGGCTCGAGCAAGCCCCGCCAGATCGACGCCCGGATGGTTGTAGAAATTCTTGTCTTCCGCAGAAAGGAAGGCCGCCTTCACCCGGTCGGGAACCGCCTGGATCGGCAGGAACAGACGCCGCTCACGG
This sequence comes from Pseudorhizobium sp., assembly GCA_036281095.1. Taxonomy (GTDB): domain Bacteria; phylum Pseudomonadota; class Alphaproteobacteria; order Rhizobiales; family Rhizobiaceae; genus Neorhizobium. The sequence goes on along the minus strand of DASUPM010000100.1, from coordinate 4,207 downwards.
GCGTATTCGGCCATCAACGCACCGTTGCCGGCATGGACGCGGGTCGCGACGGGCGGCTCGTAGGAGTTCAGAACCTCGTAGTCCGGCAAATCCTTGGCCACGCCCGCGAGATAGATCGCGACGACGGCGGCAACGACCAGAAAAAGGACGCATGCCAATCCAAAGAAATACCCAATAAGTCTGACCATATCGAAAGCTACCGTTCGGCTAAATTTCGGCGCGCAACGCACCCTCGCACGAATGACCCGGTTTTGCACGGCGGCTGACCCAGCGCAAGCCGGCAAGCCTCCGGGGGCCGTTCTGCCGGGTCACTTCGCTGCGACTAACGGCCGGATTGTGAGTAAAATAGGGCTCTTGCGAATTCCTGTCGACGTAAGGGCTTAGGCTGTAACGATTGTCCCGCAGGTGTTGCCAGCCCGCCACCCGAGACCCCTCACCCGCGATCTGCAAATGCCAGTTCCTTATAGCGCCCGACGGCCTCGACCAGCAGCTTGCTGACCGTTTGCCGCCAGTCCTCGCTGAGAAGCAGCTTCTCGTCCTGCGGATTCGAGAGGAAGCCGAGTTCGAGCAGAACGGAAGGAATGTCGGGCGCCCGCAGCACCTGGAAGCCCGCATGCCTGTGGGCGTTGTTGATCAACCCGACCTGCCCCTCGAACGAGTGGAGGACGTTCTGCGCGAGCGTCATGGAGAACGCCTGCGTCTCGCGCCGCGTCAGATCGAGCAGGATGTCCGCAACCTCCGGCGGCTCGTCCTTCAGGCTCACGCCCGCCAGCTGATCCGACAGGTTTTCGCGGGCAGCCAGATTCTCCGCCATCCGGTCGGATGCGCGGTCGGAGAGCGTGTAGACGGTCGCGCCGCGGATGTCCTTCTGCGCCAGCGTATCGGCGTGGAGTGAAATGAAGAGGTCGGCATTCGCCTGCCGCGCCAGGGTCACCCGCTCGGACAACGAAAGAAAGGTGTCGTCTTCGCGCGTGAGGAAGACCGTGATACCTTCCTTCGCGCTCAACTGCTCCGCAAGCGCCTTGGCGAAGGACAGCGTGATCGTCTTCTCGGGCGTCTTCGTCTCGCTCCCGATTGCGCCGGTGTCGATCCCGCCGTGGCCGGCGTCGATCGCCACCACGAAGGACTGATCGTCGCCGATGATTTCAGGCTCGTCGACCGTCTCCGCCACCTCACTTGCCCAATCCTGCCGGCTGACCAAATCCTGGAACGCGTCGGCAGTGGTCATCTCGGCATCGAGAACAAGTCGGTAGGCGCCGTTCTCTCCTTCCTGAACTTCGGCTAGGCTGAGCTTCACGGGACGCTTTGCCGTCAGGACCAGCCGCGCGCTTGTCCCGTCCATCGCGCCGTAGCGGATATCCTTAAACAGGCCGCGCGCCGCCAGGTCCTCCTCGGGAAATCCGAATGCAGTGGCCGGCAGGTCTACGACCACCCGCTCCGGCGCATCCACATAGTGAACCGAAAATTCCGGCTTCTGCTCGAAATCGATGACGATGCGGGTTCGCGCCTCGTCACCGGCGATTCGAGCAGCAAATGCGAGGAGGGGCTTTTCGGCCGCTGCGGCGGCGCCTGCCGCGCTGAAGCCAGCCAGCACCAAAAACAGCGGAAACGCGTAAAAAGCGATTCGCCGGCGCAGCCGCCGCCCCCACGCGCTGCGTAGAAATCCTTCATCCATGCCGCTGCCGTCCCCGATCGCCGCCTACCCTGCCCGCGCCTCCGCACAGATACCAGCCCCATTGAGACTCCTGTATCTGCGCTTACGAATCAACGGCTTCCATTAGCGCGTCAATTCCATCGACAATATGGCCGGTCCGGCTTTTCCCTTGCTATTATGTCGCGGAAACCATACAAGGCGAATGAGGGTCAGAGCATTGACGGGATAGTCTTCCGGTGGGCCGGCCAGCCCCAGAGAGCTGGCGCCGAACCCGGACAGTTCATCCGCCGTCTGCATGCTTTGATCCTGATAGCAATCATTTCCGGCACTGGCCGGACGAATACCGGGTGGCGCGCCACCCACGCTCACGAAGCAACTTCACCGGGCCTCGAGGCCTTAGATATCGTCGTTCTTGTTTGGACTTATATGTTGCGGCAAGCGTTTCAGAACCTGGAGACCCTGAAGGAGCCGAATGCTCCGTCAGCCGTCCGGTCGTCGCCGCAACCTCGTTCCACGAGGACACATTTTTCCGGCGCAACCTCCGATTTGCATGAGGGGCCTGTCCTTGCGGCAGGCCTTTTTGCACCTGCTCGGCTGCGCCGAGGAGCAGTATATACATGGCAGACAAAATGCTTATCGATGCGTCTCACGAAGAGGAGACGCGGGTAGTCGTCGTTCGCGGCAATCGCATCGAAGAATTCGATTTCGAATCCCAGCACAAGAAGCAGATCCGCGGCAATATCTACCTGGCGAAGGTGACGCGGGTAGAACCGTCGCTTCAGGCGGCCTTCGTCGACTACGGCGGCAACCGCCACGGCTTCCTGGCATTCGCCGAAATCCATCCCGATTACTACCAGATCCCGCTTGCGGACCGTCAGGCGCTGATGCAGGCCGAGGCCGAAGAGCAGAAGAAGATCGCCGACGACGAATCCGCTGATCCGGTCGTCGATCTCGCTTCCGCCGAGCAACCCTTTGTCGGGGAGCTTTCGTCGTCCGAAGAAGCTTCCTCCGGGGAAGCGGTCGCTCCGGAAACGGGAGCGGAGGCCGCCGAGGCAAGCCCGGGTGAAGCCGAAGCGGAAAAGCCGAAGGCGAAACCGCGCCGCAGCCGCTCGCGCAAGAAGGCTCCCGAACCGGAGGCCGGCGCGGAAGCCGCAGGATCGGCCGAAGGGGATGCTTCCGTCGACGACGACAAGGGTGCGCCGGGCGAGATGGCCGCCATGGTGGAAACCGATTCGATCTCGGAAGAAGTGCGCGGCCGGCGCAGCAATGACGACGATGACGACGACGACCATGGCGAGAAGGAAGAGATCGAATCCGTCGGCGCCGAGGACGCCATGGAAGAAGTCCCCGATCGCGTCGTCCGCAAGCCGCGCAAGCAGTACCGCATCCAGGAAGTCATCAAGCGCCGGCAGATCCTGCTCGTGCAGGTCGCCAAGGAAGAGCGCGGCAACAAGGGCGCAGCGCTCACCACCTACCTGTCGCTTGCCGGCCGCTATTCGGTCCTGATGCCGAACACCGCGCGCGGCGGCGGCATCTCCCGCAAGATCACGCAGCCGACCGACCGCAAGCGCCTGAAGGAGATCGCGCGCGAGCTCGACGTGCCGCAGGGGATGGGGGTCATCCTGCGCACAGCGGGGGCAAACCGCACCCGGGTCGAGATCAAGCGCGACTTCGAATACCTGATGCGTCTGTGGGAAAACGTCCGGACCCTGACGCTCGCCTCGACGGCTCCCTGCCTCGTCTACGAGGAAGGTTCGCTGATCAAGCGCTCGATCCGCGACCTCTACAACAAGGATATCTCCGAGGTCATCGTGTCGGGCGAGGAAGGCTATCGTGAAGCCAAGGACTTCATGAAGATGCTGATGCCGAGCCACGCGAAGGTGGTTCAGCCCTACCGCGACCTGCACCCGATCTTCGCGCGTTCCGGCATCGAAGCGCAGCTCGACCGGATGCTGCAGCCCCAGGTGACGCTCAAGTCCGGCGGCTATCTCATCATCAACCAGACCGAAGCACTGGTCGCGATCGACGTGAACTCCGGTCGCTCGACCCGCGAGCATTCGATCGAAGACACCGCGCTTCAGACCAACCTCGAGGCGGCCGAGGAAGTCGCCCGTCAGTTGCGCCTTCGGGATCTCGCCGGCCTGATCGTCATCGACTTCATCGACATGGAGGAGAAGCGCAACAATCGTTCCGTCGAGAAGAAGCTGAAGGACTGCCTGAAGAACGATCGCGCCCGCATCCAGGTCGGCCGCATCTCGCATTTCGGCCTGCTCGAGATGTCGCGCCAGCGGATCAGGGCTTCGGTTCTCGAATCCACCACCCAGATCTGCACGCATTGCGGCGGCACCGGCCATGTGCGTTCGCAGTCGTCGGTGGCACTGCATGTGCTTCGCGGTATCGAAGAATACCTGCTGAAGAACACCACGCACGACATCACCGTGCGCACCACTCCCGAGATCGCACTCTATCTCCTGAACCAGAAGCGCCATACGGTCGTCGATTACGAGAGGCGCTTCGGCGTGTCGATCTACGTCGAATCCGACGACGGCATCG
>DASUPM010000099.1:0-8495 GCA_036281095.1 Pseudorhizobium sp. | reverse complement strand
TCGGCAGGCGGAGCCCGATCCCGTCAAAAATGCCGCGCCGCGAATAGTCGTTGAGGAGCAGTTCACCGACCGCCTTCTGCGTGCCGTAGCTCGTCAGCGGCGTCAGGTGGAAATCGTCGGGGATCGGGAAGGGGAGCGGCGCACCGACGACGGCGATGGAGGAGGTGAAGACGACCCGCGGCTTGTAACCGTCCTCGTTGTGGGCGAGGCGGATGGCGTCGAAGAGATAGCGCGTGCCGTCGAGGTTGATGCGATAGCCCTTGTCGAAATCCAGTTCGGCCTCGCCGGACACGATTGCCGCCAGATGGAAGATGACGTCGGGGCGGGAAGCAATCAGGGATTTTGCCACGCCCTCGGAGGATAGATCTACCTCCAGCGCATCGACGGTGCCGCTGAAACCTTCCGGGCGCTCGGGCTTGACGACGTCCACGAGCGTCAGCTTCTCCACCGGCTTGTTTCCGAGGGACTTATCGGCGACCAGCCTCTGGGTCAGCTTGCGGCCGACCATGCCTGCTGCACCGATTATCAGAATATGCATGACAGTTCCTCCGATATAGGCGTCGAAGGCAGCAGTCGCGCCTCGGCACCACCAAAATGTATCTTGTAAGGTTGTCTGATAACTTTATATGGTCGGCTTGCAAACATTTATTTCAGCGCCGATGAAAAGACCTTGAAACTGGTCGATGCAGCCGGCGCGAGGAAAGGCTCCGCGCATGACATCCGAAGACACCGCGTCGCTTGCCGAATGGCGTACGGCCCTGCGTTCTACGCTCGGGGACGATCTCGTTCTCAGCGAGCGGGAAGAGATGATCCCCTATTGCCGGGACTGGCATGGCGATGTGACGAGCAGTGCGATCGCTGTGCTGCGCCCCCGCTCGACGGAGCAGGTCGCCGAGGCGGTGAAACTTTGCCGCCAGCTGGGCCTGTCGATCGTGCCGCAGGGCGGCAATACGGGGCTGGTGCTCGGCGCGATCCCGGATGCGGAGCAGAGCCAGGTGGTCCTGAGCCTCGAGCGGATGAACAAGATCCGGCAGATCGATGCTGACGACTTTTCGGCCGTTGTCGAAGCGGGCTGCATTCTCTCGGAACTCAAGGATGCGATTGCCGAAAAAGGCATGTTCTTTCCGCTGGCGCTCGGCGCTCAGGGCACCTGCCGGATCGGCGGCAATGTCTCGACCAATGCGGGCGGCATCAATGTCCTGCGTTACGGCATGACGCGCGAGCTGATTTTCGGCCTCGAGGTCGTGCTGCCGGACGGCAGCATCTTCGATGGGCTCTCGACGCTGCGCAAGGACAACCGCGGTATCGATCTCAAGCAGTTGTTCATCGGGGCGGAAGGCACGCTCGGCATCATTACCGCCGTTTCCGTCAAGCTTACGCCGAACCCGGATCAGGTTGCGACGGCGCTGCTTGGTCTTGCCTCACTGGAGGATGCAATCGGGCTCTTCCGCCGGGCGCGCCGCGATTGCTGCGATCTGATGTCTGCCTTCGAATTCATGCCGCCGCTCGCTTTCACCTTGGCGAAGGAGGCAATGCCCGATCTGCCGATCCCGATCGCGCCGGATTATCCGGCCTATGTCCTGATGGAGATCTCCGGATCAGGATTGGTGGACATCGACGACCTGATGAGCCGTTTCCTGGAGGCGGTAATGGAGGAGGGAATGGTTCTCGATGGCACTATTGCTGCCTCGCAAACCCAGGCTCGCAATCTTTGGCTGATCCGCGAAGGAATGAACGAAGGCCAGGCCAAGCGGGGCATGCATCTGAGAACGGACGTTTCGGTCAAGCTGTCGCAACTCGCCTCCTTTGTCGCCGATGCGGAGAAGGCGGTCGAGGACGCTCTGCCGGGAGCCATCTGCGTGTCGTATGGCCATGTGGGCGACGGAAACGTACACCTCAACGTTCTTCCGGCAGCCGATGCCGCCAGTGAGGAGAGGATCGAGCAGATCTACAAGGCAAAGGGCGTCATCAACGGCGTGCTCGATCGCTACCAGGGAAGCATCAGCGCCGAACATGGTATCGGCCGCCTCAAACGCGATGACTTCGAGATGCGGTTGTCGCCCGTGCGTCGTCAGTTGCTGACCGCGATCAAGCAGGCGATCGACCCCGACCTGATGATGAATCCCGGCTGCCAATTGAAATTCCATCAGGATTCATAGATGTAGAAGCCGAGCCGGGGAGGGGCGAACGTGGCAGCTAGCGATTTCAACCAGATCAGGCGGAGCGACCATCTGCCGACCCGCATCGCGTCCCAGATCGGACGGGAGATTATCGAGGGGCGGATCGTGCCGGGGGAGAAGCTTCCGACGGAGCACCTCCTGGCAAAGACATTTGGTGTCAGCCGTTCCGTCGTCCGGGAGGCGATTGCGCAACTGAGAAATGAGGGCCTGGTCGAAACGCGGCAGGGGGTCGGTGCCTTCGCGACCGAATTCGAGCGTCGGCAATCACTCAGAATCGAGCACGGGGACCCGACGAACCGGGTGGCATTCCAGAATCTCTATCAGTTGCGCATGCCCTTGGAGATCGAGGCGGCCGGGCTGGCGGCGATTCACTGCACTGCGGAAGACATCGCGCGTCTGGATGACGCGCTGGAGCAGATGACGGGTGCCGAAAAATGGACGGAGCAGGGTATCGCGGCAGACCTTGCATTTCATCGTGTGGTCGCCAACGCCACGCAAAACGAGTATTTTCCGTTGTTTATCGGCTTCATCGCGGAGCGCATCAGTCTTGCGATAAAGGCGGCGCGTGCCAAGGCCGTCCTGGAAGAGATCGTTGAGGTGACCATTGCAGAGCACGTGGTAATCCGCGACGCCATTGTTCGCCGTGATCCCGCAGGGGCGCGCAAGGCCATGCAGGATCATCTGGCGCAGGCCGCCTTGCGGTTGGACCTCACGCTTCAGTCGTTCTGATTTTGCTTTAGGGGGATTCACCGACTTTTTCCCATTGCGGGACAGGATGTCTGGACAGACGCCCTTAGCCATACTAGAAAAGCGCAATTTTGTTGTCAGACATCCTGACAATCAGGGCGATCTGTTCGCCCCGGATGGAGGAAATTAGTGAATTCCGAGAAGGTGTTGAGCGCGCAGTCTATCCTGCCGCAAGACGTGAGCCAGGCTTTGCTGGTCGGCCGCGTCTGGTCGATCGCTGTTCGTGGGCCGTGCCCTGTTCTTTTGCGTGAGGGACGCCTTCTGGACCTGTCCTCGCTTTCGCCGACGCTCTCCGGTGTACTCGAGATTGAGGACCTTTCAGCGACGTTGAAAAGCAAGTCGGATCTTCCGGATCTGGGCGCTCTGGAAGACTTTCTTGCAGGCAAGGCCGGCGAACTTCTCGCGCCCGCCGATCTGCAGGCGATCAAGGCCGCCGGCGTAACCTTTGCCGACAGCATGCTGGAACGGGTGATCGAGGAGCAGGCGAAGGGGGATCCTCTTCGCGCGCAGGAAATCCGCGGTCGGCTGACACCCGTCCTCGGCGACAACCTCAAGGGCCTGATTGCAGGCTCGGAAAAGGCCGCAGAGGTAAAGAAGCTGCTGCAGGAACTGGGCCTCTGGTCGCAGTACCTTGAGGTGGGCATCGGTCCGGATGCCGAAATCTTCACCAAGGCGCAGCCGATGTCTTCCGTCGGAAGCGGCGCCCTGATCGGGATCCATCCCAAGTCCGATTGGAATAACCCCGAGCCTGAGGTCGTGCTGGCGGTGACGTCCAAAGGACGGATCGTCGGGGCGACGCTCGGCAATGACGTCAACCTGCGGGACTTCGAGGGACGTTCGGCCCTGCTTCTCAGCAAGGCGAAGGACAACAACGCTTCCTGCTCGATCGGGCCGTTTATCCGCCTGTTCGATGCGCAGTTCACTCTGGACGATGTCAAGAAGGCTGAAGTCTCCCTTTCCGTGGAGGGTGCCGATGGGTTCACGATGACCGGCGTCAGCCCGATGGCAGCTATCAGCCGCACGCCGGAAGACCTGGTTTCGCAGTTGCTGAACGACAATCACCAGTATCCCGATGGCGTCGTCTTTTTCCTCGGCACGATGTTCGCACCGGTCAAGGATCGGCGGGGCGCAGGCCTGGGCTTCACGCACGAGATCGGCGACCGGGTGGAAATCTCGACGCCGCGGCTCGGGCGGCTTATAAACTGGGTCGAACATAGCAGCCGGTGCCCGAAATGGAATTTCGGCCTGGGCGCCTTGATGAAGAATCTTGCCCAGCGCGGGTTCCTGTAAGGGTAAAGGGAGGGAGCGGATGCAACGAGCGATCGACATCTTCTACAAATTTCTCGAGTTGCTGCTGATCGTGCTGCTCGCGGGCATGGCCATCATGGTGTTTGTCAACGTCGTGCTGCGCTATGGCTTCAACTCCGGACTGAACATCTCGGACGAACTTTCGCGTTATTTCTTCGTCTGGCTGACCTTCATCGGTGCCGTCGTAACCTTTCGCGAGCATTCGCATCTCGGGGTCGAGACCCTGGTGATGATGTTCGGACGCAAGGGCCGGGTCATCTGCATGATCCTTTCCAACCTCATCGTTCTTATGTGCTGTGCCATCTTCTTCTGGGGTGCGTGGCTGCAGTCCGGGATCAATCTCAGCATGAAGGCGCCCGTGTCCGGCATCCCAATGCTCTTCGTCTATGGTGTCGGCATGTTCACCGGAGCAGGCATTGGCATCATCGCCGTCGAGCGCCTGCTGCGTCTGCTGACCGGTCGCGTAACCGATGAAGAAATCGCCGCTTTCGCCGGTGAGAACCTCACCCTCGAACAGCTGGCGGAGCGTACCTGATGACGCTGTTGATCTTCATTTCGTCGCTCCTCGGATCCATGGCGATCGGGGTGCCGGTGGCCTTCTCCCTGATGTTCTGCGGCGTCGTGCTCATGTGGCACATGAACATGTTCCATCCGCAGATCATCGCGCAGAACATGATTGCCGGCGCCGAGGAGGGCTTTACCCTTCTCGCCATCCCGTTCTTCATCCTGGCCGGCGAGTTGATGAATTCGGGCGGCCTGTCGCGCCGCATCATCGACTTCGCGATCGCCTGTGTCGGTCACATGCGCGGTGGTCTCGGCATCGTTGCGATCATGGCAGCGTTGATCATGGCCAGTATCTCCGGTTCGGCGGCAGCCGATACCGCTGCGCTGGCGGCCATCCTGATTCCGATGATGGCCAAGGCCGGTTATGACGTGCCGCGCTCGGGCGGCCTCATTGCCGCCGGCGGCATCATCGCTCCGGTTATCCCGCCGTCGATGGCCTTCATCGTCTTCGGTGTCGCCGCGAACGTCTCGATTACGCAGTTGTTCATGGCCGGTATCTTCCCCGGCATCCTGATGGGACTTGTCCTTGTCGTCACGTGGCTGATCGTCGTTCGCAAGGACAAGGTCGAGGCGCTGCCGAAGGCCTCGGCGCGCGAACGTCTGACGGCCACGGTTCGGGCTGGCTGGGCACTCGGCATGCCGGTCATCATTCTCGGCGGCATCAAGATGGGCGTCGTCACGCCGACGGAAGCCGCGGTAGTAGCGGCTGCCTATGCCCTGTTCGTCGGCATGTTCATCTATCGCGAACTGAAGCCGAGCGAACTGCCGCATGTCATTCTGGCTGCTGCAAAGACGACGTCGGTTATCATGCTGCTCGTTTGTGCTGCGCTGGTTTCAGCATGGCTCATAACGGCGGCAAACATTCCGGCTGAAATTACCGGCTTCATCGAGCCTCTCATCGATCATCCGACAATCCTGATGTTCGTCATCATGATCCTCGTGCTGGTCGTCGGCACGGCTCTGGACCTGACGCCGACGATCCTGATCCTGACGCCGGTGCTGATGCCGATCATCAAGCAGGCCGGCATCGATCCGATCTATTTCGGAGTCCTGTTCGTGATGAACAATTGTATCGGTCTCATCACCCCGCCGGTCGGCGTTGTGCTCAACGTCGTCAGCGGTGTCGGCCGAATTCCGCTTGGAAAGGTAACGATCGGGGTCTGGCCGTTCCTGGTCGCCCAATCGATCGTGCTTTTCCTTCTGGTCCTGTTCCCGGACCTCGTCCTCGTGCCCGCACGATGGCTCTACTGACCCGCAACCTCAGCAACCTATCCCAGGGAGGATATTATGAGAAAACTGCTTCTTGCCACCACCGCAATCGCGTTCGGCTTTTCCGCCGCTGCGCCGGCCTTCGCAGAGTTCAACGACCGCAACATCCGTGTGTCGAACGGCATCAACGAAGACCATCCGGTCGGTAACGGCATCAAGGCCATGCAGGCTTGCCTCGACGACAAGTCCGGCGGCAAGCTGAAGCTCACCGCCTTTTGGGGCGGCGCTCTCGGTGGCGACCTTCAGGCAACCCAGGCGCTGCGTTCCGGCGTCCAGGAAGCCGTCGTGACGTCTTCCTCGCCGCTCGTCGGCATCATTCCCGCTCTCGGCGTCTTCGACCTGCCGTTCCTCTTCGCCAGCCCTGAAGAGGCTTACGAGGTCCTTGACGGCGACTTCGGCGACATGATGAACACGAAGCTCGAAGAAGCCGGGCTCGTGAACCTCGCTTACTGGGAGAACGGTTTCCGCAACCTATCGAACTCGCAGCGCCCGATCACGAAGTGGGAAGACTTCGAGGGCCTGAAGGTTCGCGTCATGCAGAACAACATCTTCCTGGACACCTTCCAGAACCTCGGTGCCAACGCAACCCCGATGGCATTCGGCGAAGTGTTCTCCGCGCTGGAAACCAAGGCGATCGACGCGCAGGAAAATCCCTACGTGACGATCGACACCTCGAAGTTCTACGAAGTGCAGAACTACGTCACCGAGACCAACCACGCCTACACGCCCTTCCTCTTCCTCTTCTCCAAGGCGATCTTCGATACCTACACGCCTGAAGAGCAGGCTGCTCTGCGCGAATGCGCAGTGGTCGGCCGCGACGAAGAGCGCAAGGTCATCCAGGACCTCAACAAGAAGTCCCTGGAGAAGATCAAGGAAGCCGGCCTGGAGGTAAACGTCCTGTCGCCTGAGGAGCAGGCCCGCATCCGCGAAAAGTCGATGGTTGTCTACGACAAGCACAAGGCAGCGATCGGCGCCGACGTCGTTGATGGCATCCTCGCCAAGCTGGAAGAGATCCGCAAGTAACGGATCCATATGTGGCTGCGGCCTGCTGCAGCCGCCTTTGATGAAGGCTCGTGAGTTCGCTCACGGGCCTTTTCTCGTTGAATGAGTACCACCTAACAGAAAGCAGCTCGCTGCCTGTCCGCATCGTCCCCCGGAGTGGGCGGGACGAGAAAGGCCGTCCTGGAAAAGGACGGCCCTGGATATAGAGTTTGCATGCGCTGCTGGACCGATTACGGCACTTCGACCGGCGGATCCGCCTGGCGCTTCTTGAGCATCTGCTCCCGGATGAAGATGAACAACCCCGATGCCACGATCAGAGCGGCGCCGACCAGCATGGTGAGGCGAGGAAGGTCGCCGAAGAACATCCAGCCGAAGATGATCGCGTAAAGCAGCAGGGTGTACTGCAACGGTGCCACGGTTGCCGCATCCGACATCTTCAAAGCCCGGTTGACGAGCATATGCGCGGCCATGGCGACGACGCCCAGCAGTCCGAGCAACAGGAGATCGGTCTGCGACTGGATCGGCGACCAGTCGAAAGGTGCAAAAACCAGACCTGCGATCCCCGCCGCCGAAGTCTGGAACAGCACCAGCGTGCTATCGGGGGTGCCGCGCAGGAAGCGCCCGGAGATCATCATGAATGCAAAGGCGGCGCTACCGATGATGGAAATCACCGCGGGCATGGTGAACATCGCGCTCGACGGTTCGAGCGTGATGATGACGCCGACGAAGCCGACGGCAATCGCGCTCCAGCGCCGCCACCCGACGGGTTCGCCAAGCAGGAAGGGAGAGGCGGCCGCGACATAGATCGGCGCAGCCAGCCAGAACGTCATGACGTCGGCGAGCGGCAGGTACATGACCGCGTAGTAGAAGCAGAAGACTTCCGCGGTGGAGAAGATCACGCGCGCAAGCTGCATCCCCTTCCGTTCGGCGCCCAGGATGGGCGCCATGCCAGCCTTCCACAGCAATGGCGAGAGGATGATGAGCGCCGCGATGCTTCGGATCAGGATGACCTGCCCCAGTCCATAGGACGAGACCAGCCATTTGCCCATGGCGTCGTTCAAGGCAAACATCAGCATGCCGAGAAGCATGACCAGCGGTCCGGCTGCGGCCGATGTGCCCAAGCCGGCCGTAGCCGAAGCGATCTTGCTCATCATTCCTCCAGAAAATGCCATGCCGTCAGATGGTGGTGGCGTCCGAGAATCGCCGGCTGACGGTGAAGTTCCTGTCTAGCTCCGGATGAAGCTCCATGCCAAGCCCGGAACCGGGGGGAACGGTGATCATGCCGTTCTTCACCTCGGGCAGAGCCGTCACGAGGTCGCGGTACCAGGTGTTGTAGAAGGCGCGAACGCTCTCCTGGACCAGCGCGTTGGGAGCATTCAGCGAGAGGTGGGTGGAAGCGCAAAGCACGACCGGGCCTGTGCAGTC
>DASUPM010000098.1:0-4370 GCA_036281095.1 Pseudorhizobium sp. | reverse complement strand
CTTTGCGGGGACAGAGCCTTACGCGATGGGTCTGTTCTCCGTGGCGGCGGGCAAAGTGAAACACTTTTTTTCTTGTCGTTACATTCGTTGACTTAGTCTATAGCAGCAGTAGTCTGATCTCTCCTAAGGAGGGAAGACACCATGTCCACATCCATTCGAGTTCTCGGCATAGCCGCCATCAGCCTGCTTGCATCCTTCGCCGCGGCACCGTCGGCAGTCGCCGATACCACGCTGCTCAATGTTTCCTACGATCCGACGCGCGAGTTCTACAAGGAATTCAACGAGGCGTTCGCGAAGCACTACGAGGCGGAGACCGGCGAGACCGTGACCTTCCAGCAGTCGCATGGAGGCTCCGGAAAACAGGCGCGTTCGGTGATCGACGGGCTGGAGGCCGATGTCGTCACGCTGGCGCTGGAGAGCGATATCAATGCGATCGTGGAGAACAGCGGAAAGATCAACGCGGATTGGCGCTCCCGCCTGCCCCACAACTCGTCGCCCTACACATCCACGATCGTTTTCCTTGTCCGCAAGGGCAACCCGAAGAACATTCATGACTGGAGCGATCTCGTCAAAGGCGATGTGCAGATCGTAACACCCAATCCGAAGACGTCCGGCGGCGCCCGATGGAACTATCTGGCCGCCTGGGCCTGGGCGAACGAGGAGTTCAAGGGCGACCAGGCGAAGATCAGGGAATACATTGCCGAGATCTTCAGGCGGACAACCGTTCTCGACTCCGGTGCCCGCGGCTCCACGGTGACCTTTGCCCAGCGCCAGATCGGCGATGTGCTTCTGGCATGGGAAAACGAAGCCTATCTGGCGGGAGAAGAATTCGGAAAGGACGCCTTCGAGATCGTCGTGCCGCCGCTCTCGATCCTGGCGGAGCCGCCGGTCGCCGTCGTGGATGCCAATGTCGATGCCAAGGGCACGCGAAAGGTCGCGGAGGCCTATCTGCAATACCTCTATTCCGACGAGGGGCAGAACCTCGCTGCCAAGCACTTCTATCGCCCAGCCAAGCGTGAGGTGGTGCAACCCGATCTGCTGAAGGCCCTGCCGGACGTCAAGCTCGTCACCATTGACGATCCGCTCTTCGGGGGCTGGAAGAAGGCGCAGCCGGAGCACTTTGGCGATGGTGGCATCTTCGACCAGATCTACAAGCCGGCGCGTTGAGGGAGCCGCTCACCAGATGACTTCATCTGCCGCTCAGACCGGGTGGCGACTGAAGGAGCCGAGCATCATCCCAGGCTTTGGGATGACGCTCGGCTTCTCGCTCGCATACCTTTCTCTCATCATCCTCATTCCCCTGGCCGGCCTTGCCTGGCGGGCAAGCTCCCTCACATGGGGAGAGTTCATGTCGATCCTCTTCGACGAACGAACGCTTGCCGCCCTCTATGTCAGCTTCGGAACAGCCCTCATCGCCGCTTGCGTGAACGCCGTCTTCGGCGTCCTGATCTGCTGGGTGCTGGTGCGCTATGAATTTCCCGGCCGGCGATTGGTGGATGCGATGGTGGATCTGCCTTTCGCCCTGCCGACGGCGGTTGCCGGGATCGCTCTCGCAGCCCTCTACGCTCCGCAGGGGTGGGTTGGTGCCTGGTTCATGCCACTCGACATCCGCATCGCCTATACGCCGATCGGCATTACCGTCGCGCTCATCTTCATCGGACTGCCTTTCGTCGTGCGGACGGTGCAGCCCGTCATGGAAGAAATCGACCGTGAAGTGGAGGAGGCGGCTGCGACCCTCGGCGCCAGCCGTCTGCAGACCGTATTCAAGGTGCTGCTGCCCAGCCTGGCGCCCGCCGTCCTGACAGGCTTTGCGCTCGCTTTCGCCCGCGGCGTCGGGGAATACGGGTCCGTCGTCTTCATCGCGGGCAACATTCCCTATGTATCGGAAATCGCACCGCTTCTCATCGTCATTCGGCTGGAGGAATTCAATTATGCCGGCGCAACCGCGATAGCCACGATCATGCTCGCCATATCCTTTGCGATGCTGCTGGTCATCAACCTCATTCAGGCCTGGAGCCGAAGGAGATACGGCCATGCCTGATCACGTTGTGCGCAAGCCGGCCTTCCGCAATCCTGCAGACGAGACGCCCCTCACCAAGCTTCTGTTGATCCTCGCAGGCGGCGTTTTTCTTACCTTCTTCCTTTTCCTGCCCTTGATCGCCGTGTTTACCGAGGCGTTCCGCGGCGGATTGTCCGAGTACTGGACTGCGCTGTCGGAGCCGGATGCCCTTGCCGCGATCCGGCTTACCCTGACGGTGGCGGCGATCGCCGTGCCGCTCAACCTCGTGTTCGGCGTTTCCGCCGCCTGGGCGATCGCCAAATTCGAATTCAGGTGCAAGGCCTTTCTGATCACCCTGATCGATCTTCCTTTCTCGATCTCGCCGGTGATCTCCGGTCTCGTCTACGTCCTGCTGTTCGGCAGCCAGAGCGTCCTCGGTCCGTGGTTGAAGAGCCACGGCATCGAGATCCTTTTCGCCGTTCCGGGAATTGTGCTCGCGACGGTGTTCGTGACATTTCCCTTTGTCGCGCGTGAGTTGATTCCGCTGATGCAGGATCAGGGTACCGGCGACGAAGAGGCAGCCTTGTCCCTGGGAGCCTCGGGTTGGCAGACCTTCTGGTATGTCACGCTCCCGAACATCAAATGGGGCCTGCTTTACGGCGTACTGCTTTGCAACGCGCGCGCCATGGGCGAATTCGGCGCCGTTTCCGTGGTCTCGGGCCATATCCGCGGTCTCACCAACACGATGCCGCTGCATGTCGAGATCCTTTACAATGAATACAATCTCCTGGCGGCTTTCGCCGTGGCGTCGTTGCTTGCGGCGCTGGCCCTGGTGACGCTTGCTCTCAAAACTGTTTTGGAAATGCGGTTCGGCGCTGGCAGCGTCGGCGGCCGCCGGCACTGAAAGGCCCTTCTTCATGGATGTCACCATCAGCCGTATCCGCAAGGAGTTCGCCCGCTTTCCCGCTCTGGACGACGTTTCTCTGGAAATCCGCTCCGGCGAACTGATCGCGCTGCTTGGCCCCTCCGGTTCGGGAAAGACGACGCTGCTGCGCCTGATCGCCGGCTTGGACGAGCCGAGCAGCGGGCAGATTTTCTTCGGCGGAGAGGATGCTTCGCACCGCAGCGTACAACAGAGAAACGTCGGCTTCGTCTTCCAGCATTACGCGCTGTTCCGCCACATGACGGTTGCCGAGAATATTGCATTCGGGCTGAAGGTCCGTCCTTCCGCGACGCGGCCTCCAAGGGACGACATCCGCCGCCGTGTCGGCGAACTTCTCGAAATGGTCCACCTTTCAGGGCTCGAGAAACGCTATCCGAACCAGCTTTCGGGCGGCCAGCGGCAGCGGGTCGCGCTCGCACGCGCCATGGCCATCGAACCGAAGATCCTGCTTCTGGACGAGCCCTTCGGGGCTCTGGACGCCAAGGTGCGCAAGGAACTGCGCCGCTGGCTTAGGGAGTTCCACGACCGGACCGGCCATACCACCGTCTTCGTCACGCATGACCAGGAAGAAGCCCTCGAGCTGGTGGATCGCGTCGTGGTCATGAGCCAGGGCCGCATCGAGCAGGTAGGCTCCGCGGACGACGTCTACGACAAACCCGGATCGCCCTTCGTCCATCGCTTCATCGGGGAGGCATCCGAGCTTCCCGTGAGCGTCGAGAATGGGGACATCTGGCTCGACGATCGGCCGATCGGTCTCAAAGCCGAGAGGAGCGGGCCCGCCACCCTGTTCTTCAGGCCACACGACGTGGATTTTCTCGATGGCTGTGGCGGATGCCTCAGCGGCGTCGTCGTCGGCAGCCGCAGGTTGGCGGGTTCGCGACGCGTGGAACTGGAACTCGGTGGAGGTGGCCACCATGTCGAGGTCGACATTCCCCTCGAGCATCCGGCGGCGCTCAGGTCCGCCTTATCCTTCCGTCCCCGGCACTGGACGCTCTTCGCTGCCGATCAGCAGACGCCGTGAAGGAACACCGATGAATAGCGGCCGGACGCGCCGATGCCTGCAGGTCGAACACCCGCGCAGGCGCGGGCACGGGATCACAGCTTCGACTGCTCACAAAGACTTGCTGGCGGGAGCGGATTTATCGGTCATGTAGAGATTGCCGTAGGTCTCGCGCAGGATGTTCTTCTGAACCTTTCCCATCGTGTTGCGCGGAAGCTCTTCGATGAAGAGCACCCGCTTCGGCTGCTTGTAGCGGGCCAGGCGATCCTTCAGCCCATGGAGGACGATCTCTTCATCGATTCCTGCCCCCGGCTTCGGCACCACCACTGCCGTTACGCCCTCTCCGAAATCCGGATGAGGTACGCCGATGACGGCACTCTCAATGACGCCGGGGATCGCGTCGATCTCGGCCTCGACCTCCTTCGGAT
>DASUPM010000097.1:0-5633 GCA_036281095.1 Pseudorhizobium sp. | reverse complement strand
GGCTGAAGGCTCTGGAAGGACATCCTCTGGCGATCGAGGCCCGCGGCGTGGGGTTGATCGGGGCACTCGAACTGAAGCCTCGCGAGGGCTTCGCTGCCGGTCAGCTGGGCCCGAAGTTCGCGGCTCTGATGCTCGACAAGGGCGTGATCGGGCGCGCCATCGGAGACAGTATCGCGCTTTGCCCGCCGCTCATCATCAACGAGCAGCAGATCGGCGCGATCTTCGACACGTTTGAAGCCTCGCTTGATGCTTTCCAGGCAGATATTGCAGCCTGAAGGACGAGATCAGCCGCAATATCTGTTTTTGCGGCTGATTGCTGACGACCCGGGGCCGCCTATATCTGCGCCATGCTGACCTTTCTCGAGCCGTACTGGCCCCATGTCCTCTTCCTGCTGTCCCTGCTTCTCGGAGCGACGGCAGCAATTCACGCCGCGATGACGAAGGAGGAGGTCAGGTCGGCCATCGGCTGGGTCGGCATCATCATCCTTTCGCCGATCGTCGGCGCGCTGCTTTATTTCATCGCGGGAATAAACCGCATCCGGCGAAGCGCGATCAGCGACCGACGCTTCCTTCTCGGGCATGTGCGGGATCATTTCGAGGCCTATGATGCCACGAACGAGATGATCACGGAGAATTTCGGCGAGCGTTTCGCAGCGATGAAAACCCTGGGCGACAGGGTGACCGAGCACGACATCACGACAGGGAATACAATCGAGATCCTGAGCACGGGTGATGAAGCCTACCGGGCGATGCTGACGGCGATCGACGAGGCCAGGCGCTCCATCCTTCTGGAGACCTATATTTTCGATCGGGACCGGATCGGGAGACGTTTCGCCGAGGCTCTGATCGACGCCGCGAAACGAGGCGTAGAGGTCCGGGTATTGATCGATGCCGTCGGTGCCCGCTATTCGGTCCCGAGCGTCCTCGGCATGTTGCGTGACGGCGGCGTTACCGTCGATGTCTTCAACGGAAACGTCATAATGGGGTTGAGGCTTCCCTATGCGAATCTGCGTACCCACCGGAAGATTCTCGTCATCGACGGCAGTATCTCGTTCACGGGCGGCATCAATATCCGAGAGGGATTTTCCGGCGAGTTCACCGGTGACGATTGCGGCGTCGATACCCATTTCCGGCTCACCGGCGCTGCGACTGCTGACCTTTTCGCCATAGCTGCCTCCGACTGGCGCTTCACCACCGGCGAGGACCTGGGAGGGGAAGCCTGGCAGATTGTCCCGCCGGAGAGCGAGCCGGGCTCCCCGGTCGCCATCCGGGTCGTCGCCTCCGGTCCAGACCGAAGCGTCGAAACGAACCACAAGCTGCTGATGGGCGCCTTCTCCGTCGCCAGCACGTCGATCCGCATCGTATCGCCCTATTTCCTGCCGGATCGGGAGCTGATCACTTCGCTGGTCACCGCTGCCCGCCGGGGTGTGGAAGTGGACATCATCGTACCTGAGGCCAACAATCTCACCCTGGTCGACCGGGCGATGATGGGGCAATTCGACCAGTTGCTGAAGAACTACTGCCGAATTTGGCGTGCGCCGGGCGCGTTCAACCACTCAAAGCTGATGGCGATCGACGGGCGCTGGGCCTTCGTCGGCTCGTCCAATCTCGATCCCCGGTCGCTCCGCCTGAATTTCGAGATCGACCTGGAGGTGATGGATGTCTCTTTTGCCAGGGTGCTGGAACGAAGGATCGATCTCGCCATTTCCTCTGCAACCCAGGTGACGCTGGAGGGGCTGAGAAGCCGACCGTTCCCGGCGCGCCTTCTCGATCGCGTGCTTTGGCTGGGCTCGCCCTATTTGTGACCGGAAGCACATTGTCAGGAACCAAAACCTTTGCCGGAATGCTCTCGGACGGCCATGAGAAAACCACGCCCAACTCTCCCGAAAAGCATCATTGCTTCCATCCGCGAGCGCAAAGGCCGGGGGAGGGCGCCGGCCGCTTCCCAAACCCCTATGGCCGCTGAAGGCTTCCTGATCGCCTCCTATAACGTACACAAATGCGTCGGAGTGGACGGGAAGTTCGATCCCTACCGGACCAAGGAGGTCATTCGGGAGATCGGGGCGGACGTGCTCGCGCTGCAGGAGGCGGATACGCGCTTCGGCGAGCGCCGGGGACTTCTGGACCTCGAATGGCTGCAGCGCGAAACCGGGCTGCTGCCGGTCCCGATCTCAGGATTTTCCAGGGCGCATGGCTGGCACGGAAATGTCGTACTGTTGCGTGAAGGCCTCGTTCGGGACGTGCATCAGATAAAGCTGCCCGGCCTCGAGCCGCGAGGGGCGCTGATTGCCGAACTCGAACTGAAGGGAGGCAGCACGCTCAGGGTCATTGCCGCCCATCTCGGACTTCTGCACCGGTCGCGTCATCAGCAGACGCGGATGATCATCGATCTCCTGCAGTCCCGCGAAGATCAGCCCACGGTGCTCCTCGGTGACCTGAACGAGTGGCGCCTCGGAGACCGCTCATCGCTGAACACGCTGGCGGCGGTGTTCGGACTGCCGCCTGCCGTCCCGAGCTTTCCATCCAGGCTCCCGGTTCTCGCGCTCGACCGCATCATGTCCAATCGACCCGACCTGCTGGGGCCGGTCGAGGCGCATGAAACGCCGTTGTCACGACTGGCCTCGGACCACCTGCCCATCAAGGCGCGCGTCCGGCTTCCGTCGACCCTTCCCGTAGGCGGGTCGGCCGGAAACATTTAATCATACTATTGAACCTGAATGCCCGACGTCGTAAGGCATCGGCCGACCGCAAAAGCCAGAGGAGCTGACCATGACCATCTACCAGAACCTGATCGCCGGCGAATGGGTGGGCAGCGACGCCTCAAACAACATCAGCCCATCCGACACCAGCGACGTGGTGGGTTCCTATGCGCAGGGCACGGCGGACGACGCCAAGCAGGCGATCGCAGCCGCGAAGGCAGCGTTTCCCAAGTGGTCGCAGTCCGGAATCCTGGAACGCCACGCAATCCTGAAGAAGGCCGCGGACGAGATCCTGGCGCGCAAGGAAGAACTCGGCAAACTGCTTGCGCGCGAAGAAGGCAAGACGCTTCCGGAAGCCATCGGCGAAACCATCCGCGCCGCTCAGATCTTCGATTTCTTTGCCGGGGAAGCGCTGCGGCTGACCGGCGAGATGGTGCCGTCCGCGCGCCCCGGGATCGGCGTCGAGATCACCCGCGAACCGCTTGGCGTCATCGGCATTATCACGCCCTGGAACTTCCCCATCGCCATTCCGGCCTGGAAGATCGCGCCGGCGCTCTGCTACGGCAACACGGTCGTCTTCAAGCCGGCGGATCTGGTTCCGGGCTGCGCCTGGGCAATCGTCGACATCCTGCATCGCGCCGGCCTGCCGAAGGGTGTGCTGAACCTCGTGATGGGCCGCGGGTCGGTCGTCGGCCAGGCGATGCTGGATAGCCCCGATCTCGCCGGCATCACCTTCACCGGCTCCACCGGGACCGGCAAGCGGGTAGCACTCGCTTCAATCGAGCATAACCGCAAGTTCCAGCTCGAAATGGGCGGCAAGAACCCCATGGTGGTTTTGGACGACGCCGACCTCAACGTTGCCGTCGAAGCGGCTGCCAATTCCGGCTTCTTCTCCACCGGCCAGCGCTGCACCGCCTCTTCCCGCCTGATCGTCACGGAAGGCATCCATGACAAGTTCGTCGCCGCACTCACCGAGAAGCTGAAGACGCTGACGGTCGACAACGCGCTGAAGCAGGGCACTCATATCGGTCCGGTGGTCGATGAGAAGCAGCTCAAGCAGGACATGGACTATATCGAGATCGGCAAGCAGGAAGGCGCAAAACTCGCTTTCGGCGGCGAGCGGATCGAACGGGAGACGCCCGGCTTCTATCTGCAGCCGACGCTGTTCACGGAAGCGACCAACCAGATGCGTATCTCCCGCGAGGAGATCTTCGGCCCGGTTGCAAGCGTCATCCGTGTGAAGGACTACGACGAGGCGCTCGCCGCGGCCAACGACACGCCCTTCGGCCTGTCCGCCGGCATTGCAACGACCAGCCTGAAGCATGCGACGCACTTCAAGCGCAATTCGGAAGCCGGCATGGTGATGGTCAACCTGCCGACCGCCGGTGTCGATTTCCACGTGCCGTTCGGCGGCCGCAAGGCATCGTCCTTCGGTCCGCGCGAACAGGGGAAATATGCGGCGGAGTTCTTCACTGTCGTCAAGACTGCCTATACGTTGCCCTGACGAAAGGCGACGGTTGTCGGCGCCTCGCAGAGGCTACCCATGACCGACATCCAGATGATCGAAGCCGCACGCGACCGTCTTGCCGATCGGGTGGGGCGCACCCCCTTCCTCTCCTCCCCGTTTCTCGATGAACTGGCGGGGCGGCGGGTATTCGTGAAGTCGGAATGCCTGCAGCATACCGGCTCCTTCAAGTTCCGCGGTGCCTGGGCGGCGATTTCGGCGTTGCCTGCCAAGACCCGGACCAGAGGGGTGATCGCCTTTTCCTCCGGCAATCATGCCCAGGGCGTCGCTCTGGCAGCCAGGCTGCATGGTATTCCAAGTGTTATCGTCATGCCGTCCGATGCCCCTCGCATAAAGATCGACAACACGCGGGCTTACGGGGCCGAGGTGGTGCTCTATGATCGCGCCACGGAAGACAGGGACGCCATCGGCGCCGAACTTGCCGACGCGCGTGGCCTGACGCTCATTCGGCCGTTCGACGAACCTCTGGTGATCGCCGGCCAGGGCACCGCCGGCCTTGAGATCGCCGAGCAGGCGGACGAAGAGGGCATCCGGGAGGCCGATGTTCTGGTGCCGACGGGCGGTGGCGGCTTCGCTGCCGGCATCGCGCTCGCCCTCGAAGCCAAGGCGCCCGGGCTGCGGGTGCGCACCTGCGAGCCCGTCGGTTTCGATGATGTCGCACGCTCCCTTGCTTCCGGCACCATCGAGCGGAACGAAAGGCAGGCTGGCTCCCTCTGCGATGCGATCGTCACGCCGCAGCCGGGCAACCTGACCTTCCCCATTCTGTCACGCCTGTGCGGGGCCGGCATCTCCGTCAGCGACGAAGAGGCGTTGAAGGCGGCAGTGCTCGCATTCCAGCGGCTGAAGATCGTCGTGGAGCCGGGCGGAGCTGTCGCTCTGGCCGCTGCGCTCTATCGCAACGAAACCTTGGGCGACACGGTGATCGCTGTGGCATCGGGCGGCAACATCGACAGCGATCTCTTCAGGACCGCGCTCGGTCGTTACGCATGACAAGGGCGGACCGGGCCGAGCGCGCGAGCGGTTAATCATCTGGTAAGATTTTTCTCTCGCAGGCTGCTGACGGGGCGTTTATGTCTATTGCGTCTGTAGAGATAAACTACATTAAGATGACGATGCAGTCGCTCTAGGAGGACCAATGCGGCTTAGCCCGAACACCCAGAGATCGCCGTCGGCGCGGCCGCCTTTCGCATCCCGCCGACTTGCGATCGTTGGCAATGCCTCGCTCGTCACCATAGCTTTCGCCTTCGTTGCAGCGGTTACCCTGGGTCTTCTCAACTAGTTGCCGGAAGTCGTTTCCGCGAGCAGCCGTCTCAGCGGGAAAGCCAGCCTTCGGCGAGTTCGACCCAGAGGCTTGCCCCGATCGGCAAAGCGTCGTCGTTGAAGTCGAAGCGGGGGTGGTGCAGCGGCGG
>DASUPM010000096.1:0-2439 GCA_036281095.1 Pseudorhizobium sp. | reverse complement strand
ACGCCGCTGCCGAACTTCGTCGCCGAAGCAAAGTAACAGAAAGACACAGGAGTTCCTCGCATGACTGAGGTGAGTACCAACACATCGGCGGCAGACGTGCGGGGAGCTTCCGGTCCAGCGGTGACCATGGAAGGCGTCAACAAATGGTATGCCGACTTCCATGCGCTCAAGGATATCGACCTTTCCGTCGACCGGGGGGAGCGCATTGTCATCTGCGGCCCTTCCGGCTCCGGCAAGTCGACGCTCATCCGTTGCATCAACCAGTTGGAGAGCATCCAGAAGGGCAGGATCGTCGTCGACGGACACGACCTCACCGCGGGCGGAAAGAACGTCGACATCGTCAGGCAGGAGACCGGCATGGTCTTCCAGAGCTTCAACCTCTTCCCGCACATGACGGTCCTCGAAAACTGCACGCTTGCGCCGATGAAGGTGCGCGGGATCTCCAAGGCCGAGGCTGAAGCGACGGCGATGACGTTTCTGGAGCGGGTACGGATTCCGGAGCAGGCGGGCAAATATCCGGCGCAGCTTTCTGGTGGCCAGCAGCAGCGTGTGGCGATCGCCCGCGCCTTGTGCATGACCCCGAAGATCATGCTCTTCGACGAGCCGACATCGGCACTCGACCCGGAAATGGTGAAGGAAGTGCTCGACACGATGATCGACCTCGCCAACGAGGGCATGACCATGCTGTGCGTCACCCACGAGATGGGCTTTGCCCGCCAGGTCGCGGACCGTGTGATCTTCATGGACCGCGGCGAGATCGTGGAAGTGGGAGCCCCCGGAGAGTTCTTCAGCAACCCGAAGGAAGAGCGCACGCGCAACTTCCTCGGACAGATTTCCTGAGCGGCCGCCGCTCGTCGCAATGGAGTTCCCGACATGAAACCGGATATTCTGCTCGTCGAGCCGATGATCGACGACGTCGAGGCTCGGCTCGATGACGCCTATACCGTTCATCGCCTCTACGATCCGGCGCAACAGCCGGCCATCGAAGCCGCTCTACCGAGGATTCGTGGGGTTGTGACGGGGGGAGGGTCCGGGATCTCGAACGACCATATCGACCGTTTGCCCGCCCTCGGCGTCATCGCGATCAACGGGGTCGGAACCGACAAGGTCGATCTGGCATATGCGCGGGGCCGTGATATCGACGTCACGACGACGCCCGGTGTGCTCACGGATGATGTCGCCGATATCGGCATGGCCTTGATGCTGGCTGTCTACCGCCACGTGCCAAGTGGCGATGCCTTCGTGCGTGAAGGCCGCTGGGCGGCAGGCGAGGCTTTTCCGCTCGGCACGAGCCCGAAAGGCAAACGCGCCGGCATCCTCGGGCTTGGCCAGATCGGCCGTGCGCTCGGCAGGCGGGCCGAAGCCTTCGGTATGTCGATCGGCTACTGGAATCGCTCCCCGCTCAGCGATACGAACTGGATCCCGTATTCCGATCCGGTGGAACTCGCGGCCAGCAGCGATGTCCTGGCGGTCTGTATCGCTGCAAGCGCAGCCACCCAGGGTGTCGTCGGAGCAGAGGTGCTGAGGGCGCTCGGGCCAAAAGGCGTGGTCATCAATGTCGCACGCGGCAGCGTCGTCGACGAGGATGCACTGCTGCACGCCCTGAGGAACGGCACCATTGCCGGCGCGGGTCTTGACGTGTTCGCCGGCGAACCCCGCATCCGCGAGGAGTTCTTCAACGCCCCGAACACCGTGCTGATGCCGCATCAGGGCAGTGCGACGCGCGAGACACGCATCGCGATGGGCAAGATCGTGCTCTCCAACCTGCAGGCCCATTTCGACGGCGAGAAGCCGCCGACCACCGTCAACTGAATCGGACACGTCATGATCGTTCGCCAAGCGTTTTTCGAAGGCCGTATCCACGAGGGCAAGGAAGCCGCGTTTCGCAGTTATGTCGGGGACAAGCTGATGCCGATGTGGCTGCAGTTCCCGGGTGTCCGCGAGGTGCGGGTGCTCTATGCCATCGAACGCGACGATGGCGCTCCGGCTTATCCCATGGTGCTGTCGACCATCTACGACAGCCGCGAAGCACTGGCGGCGGCCCTGGAATCGCCGGTCCGCTACGAGAGCCGCGACATGACGAAGGGTCTGCTCGCCATGTTCGACGGCCACATCCATCACCATGTATTCGAGCTGGAACCTTAGACTTGCCGCTGAAAGCGCAGTCGCCTTCAGGTTGAGGGCATTTGTCTGCTAGGCGGATCGACCGTACCCCGGCCTCCTAGCCCATCCGTGCGCGACTTCACGGCGCTGTCACTGTCATTGCCAACGGTGAGCATTTCCGGTGGTGTCTCCAAATCAATCCATCCGCCGTTTGCCCATATCGCTCTCGGGCATGATTCCGGATCACGCTGTTTGCAATCGTTCGGCAGAAGGCCTTCAAGGCGAATTGAGACGCAACTTAGCGATAGGGAACGGCGGATACGATACGTTCGCATG
>DASUPM010000095.1:0-2019 GCA_036281095.1 Pseudorhizobium sp. | reverse complement strand
GATCCTGTCATTTGAAGATGCGGCTGATCGGAGGCACGAATTCGTTGTTCGAGAAATGGCCGCCGATCGCGTGGGTGCCCACCAGCCCAGGATCCTCGGGCGGTTGCGCCATGACCTCTTCGGCATGGGCTTCCGAATTGTCCTGCGGCTGATATCCCAGCTTGAAGGCGGCGCTGTTGTCGAAAAAGGTGCGGTCGTTGCCGGAGACGCCGTAAACGACGGCGTAGTGAAGCTCGGGATGTTCGAAGCCGATGCGCACCAGCTGCGCCAGGTCGCGCCAGCTCACCCAGAGCGACATGCGCCGCCGATCCTCGGAACGCTCGTTAGCGCGGCCGATGCGGATGCACAGTACCTCCAGCCCGTATTTGTCGGCGTACAGGGCCCCGACCTGTTCGCCGAAGGCCTTGGTCAGCCCGTAGCGGCTGTCCGGCCGCAGAAGAACTTCCGAACCGATGCGCCGGTTTCTCGGATAATACCCGACCACATGATGCGAGCTTGCGAAAACGACCCGCTTGACGCCGACAAGCCGCGCGGCTTCGAAAACGTTGTAGGCGCCCTTGATATTGCCCTCGATCTGTTGATCGATATCCGCATCGGTCGTACAGCCCGCCAGATGCAGCACGCCGTCGACGCCCTCCATCGCGCGACGCAGAAGATCGAAATCGGAAATGCTGCCCTGGACGAAGTCGTCCCGGTCGGAAAATCCGTCTCGCCTCAGATCGAGGTACCGGAAGTCGAAATGGCCGGCGAGTTCGCGCCGCAATCCGGTGCCGACCTCTCCCGCCGCTCCGATGTTCAGTATCTTCATGTCAGTCGCATCCTAAATCGTCTTGCATTCCGGATGGGGGCCGCATCCACCCGACGCGGCCCCATCGGGATTACTTGAGTGCTGCTTCCTTGACGGCTGGCGGCAGATCGGTGCCTTGGAACTCCTTGTAGAGCTCTTCGAGCACGCCTTTCTGCATGTTGGTCTTCACCCAGGCGTCGATCCAGCCGCGCAGGGCGTCCTCGCCCTTCTTCATGCCGATGCCGTGCATGTTGGTGCGTAGCGTGATCTTCGGCTCGAGAGCCTTGGAGGGATCGCGCTTCTTGATCGTCTCATTGAGGCTCAAAGACTGCGCGACGATGTCGAGCTGGCCGCTGAGGATCGAAGTGACCGTCGTCGCCTCGTCGTCGAACCGGACGATCTCGACGCCGGCGGGTGCCATCTTCGTCAGATCGCTGTCCATGATTGTGCCGCGTGCAACCGCGACCTTCTTGCCGACTAGATCGTCGAGGCTGGAAATCTTAGCGCTGACCAGGGCCGAAACTGCCGTCGACGTGCCGGAATAGGGCAGCGAGAAGTCGATGACCTTCTTGCGCTCGTCGGTGATCGTCATGGCGGCGACGACGATGTCGGCCTTGCCGGTCATCAGCAGCGGAATGCGGTTCGCACCATTTGTCTCAACGACTTCGAGGTCCACGCCGAGGTCCTTGGCCAAAAGCTTCGCAGTCTCGTATTCCGAGCCGGTCAGCTGAAGCTTGTCGTCCTTGAAGGACCACGGCGGCAGGCCCGGATCGATCGCGACACGGATCTTGCCTGCCGACTTGATGTTGTCGAGCGCATCGGCCCTGGCGATGCCCATGGTTGCAACGAGCGGGAGCACGCAAAGGCCCGCGGTCATGAGACGTCTGCTGATTTTCATTTCTTCCTCCATTCCACCGACAGGCGGTGTCTCCTCAAAGATCTTCGTTGACAAATTCGGCGAGCTCGGCCGTAGCCGGCTGCTTCAGGATGTTCGGGCCGCCAATTTCATGGACCCGGCCGTCGCGCATGTAGACGACTTTGTTCGCGACATTGCGGGCGAACTGCATCTCATGGGTGACGAGCACCATCGTCATGCCTTCCTTGGCCAAGCTCTCCATGACGCGCAGAACTTCGCTGGTCAGCTTCGGGTCAAGAGCCGAGGTCACCTCGTCGAACAGCATGAGCTTGGGCTGCATGGCGAGGCTTCGGGCGATCGCGACGCGCTGCTGCTG
>DASUPM010000094.1:0-3407 GCA_036281095.1 Pseudorhizobium sp. | reverse complement strand
AGATCACGGCCGAAGTCTCGGGCAAGTGCCCGGACGTAGGTGCCCTTTCCGCATTCGACCTCGAAATGCGCCGTATCGGCATCCGGAGAGCCGAGCAGCGTCAGCCGGTGGATCTCCACCTCGCGGGAGGGGATTTCGACCACTTCGCCCTCGCGGGCGAGATCGTAGGCGCGTTCGCCTGCGATCTTGATCGCCGAGAACTGCGGCGGCACCTGGTTGATCGTCCCGGTGTAGTTCGGCAGCAGCGCGCGGATCTCTTCTTCAGCCGGACGCCTGTCCGAACTCCGCGTCACCGCGCCTTCGAGATCATCGGTCAGACGCTCCTCGCCCCAGGTGACGGTGAACTCGTAGACCTTCCGCCCGTCCATCACATAGGGAACCGTCTTGGTGGCGTCGCCGAGCGCGATCGGAAGCATGCCGGAGGCAAGTGGATCGAGCGTGCCGGCATGGCCGCATTTCTGGGCGTTGAACAGCCACTTGATCTTGGAAACGGCCTCGGTCGAACCGAAATCGACCGGCTTGTCGAGGATCAGCCAGCCGGAAACCGCCCGGCCCTTGGGTTTGCGTGGTTTGGACATGCGTTCTCTTCAGCTTGTTCTTATTCTTTGTCTTCGTCTGTCCCGTCGAGATCCCGCTGGACCTCGGGCGAACGCAGCAGCTCGTCGATCTTCTTGTAGTTGTCGAAGCTGGTGTCGTCGCGGAAGCGGACTTCCGGCATGTATTTCATCTGCCGCAACTGGCCGCCGAGCCTGCCGCGGATGAACTTGGCGTTGCGGTTGAGCGCGTCGATCACCGCCTTGTGATCGGGTAGGCCGAGCGGCGTGACATAGGCGGTCGCAATCTTCAGGTCCGGAGACATCCGCACCTCCGAGACGGAGATCACCGTCTTCTCGATCAGATCGTCGCGGACCTCGCCGCGCTGGAGGACCTGCGTGATTGCGGCGCGCACCTGTTCTCCAACGCGAAGCATGCGCTGTGAAGGCGCCGAGGAGGTGGCTTTCGTCATTGCAATTCTCTTCTGGAGCGGTCGTTGCGGCGCGTGGCCCGCAGGGGCACAACGCCCTTGTCAAGTGATGCGTCAAATGCCTCGCGGCGAGCAAAAGGTCAAGGATGGCCTGTCATTCCACTGTCATTCTCTCGTCCGGCCATCGCTTTTCCTTAATTACGTTGCGCCGCACCATCTTGACGGCGCTCGGCAAATGGACACATACAGGCCTGTCTCCGCGCAGCAGAAAAAGCGTGGATCAGAACCCGGTGCCGGGCCCCTCTGGCGAGAGTACTACGGCGCTCTCGCGATGTCGGTACCGCCTGCAATCAGCCGGCGGATAAATATATTCATGACATCCCTATCTCTAACCTGCAGCAATGCCGGCGACGGCCTCGCTGCGCCTTCGTTTCTTCGTCCGTCTCTCCGCCAGGAGGTCCGGACATGAACCAGACACCCTCCTCAACCTCGCTCTTCGGCTACCTGAAGTGGTCGATCATCGTCACGATAGCGGGACTCGCGCTCGGCGGCCTCCTCGGCTGGCAGACGACGGGCACGGTCAGCGGCACGCTGACCGTCTTCTTCATCTGCCTCGTGCTCGCGGTCCTGGAAATCTCGCTCTCCTTCGACAATGCGATCGTGAACGCGAACAAGCTCAAGGAAATGACCCCTGTCTGGCAGCAGCGCTTCCTGACCTGGGGCATCCTCATCGCGGTTTTCGGCATGCGGATCGTCTTCCCGCTGCTGATCGTCGTGATCGCCGCGGGCATCGGCCCGATCGACGCGATCGTGATGGCGGCAGCCCGGCCCGACGAATATGCCCGGATCATGCATGACGCCCATCTTCCGATCGCCGCCTTCGGCGGAACCTTCCTGATGATGGTCGGCCTCAGCTACTTCTTCAACCACGAGAAGGAGATCCACTGGGTTTCCGTGATCGAGAAGTACATGTCGCGCTACGCGACGATCAAGGGCGTGGAGATCGCGTTCGTGCTGGCATTGATCCTGATCTTCTCGAACATCCTGGAAGGCGAGGATTCCACCACGTTCATGGTGTCGGCCATCTACGGTCTCATCACCTTCCTCGCGGTGGAATTGCTTGGCGGGCTGCTCGACGCCTCGCAACGCGCGATGTCCGAGGCCGCCCGTGGCGGCCTCGGTGCCTTCATCTACCTGGAGGTGCTCGATGCCAGCTTCTCGTTCGACGGCGTCATCGGCGCCTTCGCGCTGACCCAGAACCTGTTCATCATCGCCATCGGTCTCGGCATCGGCGCGATGTATGTCCGGTCGATGACGATCATGCTGGTGGAGAAGCAGACGCTGACGCACTACCGGTACCTGGAGCACGGAGCCTTCTACGCGATCCTGATCCTCTCGGTCATCATGTATGTGCAGACGCTCTACCACATTCCCGAGGCGATCACCGGTCTCGGAGGCGCGAGCCTCATCGGCCTCGCACTCTGGTCATCGATCCGCCACAACCGGCGGGAACGGCAGCGGCAGACGGAACTCGCACGCAGTTCCATCTGACGTTCACCACATCACGAAAAAGAGGGGCTTCCGGGCCCCTCTTGCCTTCCGGATCGCTTGACAAACATCCCTCAAAAGCTTTGCTAGAAGTGCCATGTACGGAATATGAAGCAGGTCTCGGGGGCCGGATGCGTCAGCTGAAACTGTTCTCCATGTCCTTCTTCTGCCTTGTCATGGCCCTAGCCTCCGCTTCCATCTTCCTTACGGAAGCCCGGGTTCTGCTTCAGCCTCAAAGGACGGAGCAGAGTTTCTACGACCATATCGCCTCGGGGACCAATAGCTACGCGAGTTCCAGCTATTCGAAGAAGCTTGTCCTCGGCGACTGCAGCTTCGCGCTGCTGAACCGCTCCCGGGCCGGCGACGAGCAACGGCAGACGGCGCTTGCCCGTTCCTGCGAAAAGATCAGCCTTGCAATAACCGAATCCATGCCGAGCAATTCGCAGGCATGGTATGTAAACGCGTTTGCCAATGCTCATCTCGGCAATACCCGGCTTTTCCTCACGAGCTACAAGCATTCCCGGCGTACAGGTCCGAACGAACAGTGGCTCGCGGAGAACCGCGCGCGACTTGCCGAAGACATGTTTGCCGACCTGGATGCGGAAAGCCTTTCGCTGCATGAGGCGGACCTGACAATGCTCGCAAACAGCCGGCGCGGCACGCGCACGCTTGCGCGGCGTTACGCTGCGAATGAAGATTTTCGGGAGCGGATCATAGACATCGTCTCAAAATTGCCACCAGAGAGGCAGCGGGCGTTCTTGAACGATGTCCGAAGCGTCGTCCGATGAGCCATTCAGGAGGTGAGGGAATGAGGCGAACAGCCCGTTCGATATCCCGCTGTCACCTCGGCTGCCTGAGCACGAACTCCGCACCGGTGGTCGTCTATGCTCCGATT
>DASUPM010000093.1:0-10523 GCA_036281095.1 Pseudorhizobium sp. | reverse complement strand
ATAAATGCGATACACCTTGCCTAAGTGAATCAGAATTTGTTAACCATTTGGTGGCAGCTTCCAAATCAGGCACAGTCTGGATCCGTCACGCGTAAGGGGCCACGGACTACCTCGCGGCGGCAAAGGGGAAAATTATGCGGGTTCTACTCATCGAAGATGACAGCGCGACAGCGCAGAGCATCGAGCTGATGCTGAAGTCGGAAAGCTTCAACGTCTACACCACCGACCTCGGTGAAGAAGGCGTCGATCTTGGTAAGCTCTACGATTACGATATTATCCTACTCGACTTGAACCTCCCTGATATGTCGGGTTACGAGGTTCTGCGGACGCTGCGGCTGTCCAAGGTCAAGACCCCTATTCTCATCCTCTCCGGCATGGCGGGGATCGAAGACAAGGTTCGCGGCCTCGGCTTCGGCGCCGACGACTACATGACCAAACCCTTCCACAAGGACGAATTGGTCGCCCGCATCCACGCCATCGTCCGCCGCTCGAAGGGCCACGCCCAGTCGATCATCATCACCGGCGAATTGATCGTCAACCTGGATGCCAAGACCGTCGAAGTGGGCGGGCAGCGCGTCCACCTGACGGGCAAGGAATACCAGATGCTCGAGCTGCTTTCGCTGCGCAAGGGCACGACGCTCACCAAGGAAATGTTCCTGAACCACCTTTACGGCGGAATGGACGAGCCGGAGCTCAAGATCATCGACGTCTTCATCTGCAAGCTGCGCAAGAAGCTCGCAAATGCAGCGGGCGGCGCAAACTATATCGAGACCGTCTGGGGTCGCGGCTATGTGCTTCGCGAGCCGGAAGGTAACGAATACGCCGAAAGCGCCTGATCGGCGGCCACCCTCCCCTTTTGCAAACGCCCGCGGTCACTCGATCGCGGGCTTTTTCATGCCGTCGCCACGGCATCATCGGCTGCGATCGCAGCCACAAACAAGGCCCGGGTTTCTTGTTTGGAGGAATCAGGCCGCGACGGCCAGTCCCGCAAAGACCGAAGTCAGGATCTTCCGGTCGAACGGCTTCAGCAGGAAATCGTTGGCGCCGGCCCGCTTGCCGAGCATCATCTTTTTCAGGTCGGCCTCGATAACGCAGTAGTAGATCCGCACGTCCTTGCCGTTGGGCAGCGCGCGCACGCCCTGTATCAGCTCAAGGGCGCCGTCCATTCCGGCATCGACGATCAGCAGCGAGGGAAGCTCCGTCTGGCAGCGGCTCATGGCTTCGGCCGAACTTGCCGCTTCCACGACGAGGAAGCTAAGCTCAGACAGGATGCGCTTTCCGACCTTGCGGACGACATCCGAGGCATCGGCAATCATGAGACGCTGCATAACTTGCTCCCGCTGCTCACCCTCCACGATGGAGGGAAGGCCATGGCGGAGATTAAGGCCGATGCAGCTAAGGAATGGTTACCTGCCCGGGATGTTCAGGCGGGCACTGTTTCGGCAGTGAACACGATCTTGTCTTCGGAAACGACGTACCGCAGTTCCATGCCGCACTCCTCCGCGAGGAGCACGGTGTAATAGGGCTGGATCGAATGGGCGTCGACTGCTTCGCCGATCGTGCCGGAGCAGATCTCGGCGAATTTTGCCGGAACGCGCATCATTCTGCCCTTGATCGTGATGACGAACCGGGCGTCGTATTCCGGGTTCTCGAGCGTCACGTCGACCGAACCGCCGCGCGGAATGCCGCCATAGGCCACCAGGAAGAGGTTGAGCAGCAGCTTGACGCGGTTCTTTGCGATGATGGCGCGTGGTCCGCTCCACGTCACTTCCGTCTTCTTCTCGGCCGCGGCATAGTCCTTGGCGGCCTTTTCGGCTTCGCCGGTGTCGATCGACGCGCCGACCGACCCCGATGCGCCGAATGCAAGCCGCGCGAACTTCAGGCGCACCGCGGCATTGAGCGCCGAAGTCCGGATGAGATCCAGCGCGTCGGCGTCCGAAGCACCCTCGTCAAGCAGTTCCAATCCGTTGTTGATCGCGCCTACCGGCGAAATGACATCATGGCAGACCCGGCTGCACAGGAGTGCCGCAAGATCCGGCCCGTCGAGGGTGAGGTTCGGGTTCTTCGGCATCTGCTTCTCCTGCTGCTTCATGTCGTGCACGTGTAGGCCTCCGACATTGCGCGAAAGTTGTGCCCGTCGACGGTCATAAAGACACCATATTTGGTAAACCGATTGTTAAGGCGAACCCCGCAATATGGAACTTCGACTGGACGAAAAGAACAAGACGGACCAACTTGATGCGCCTGCACCAGACCTCTTCCATCGCCCGCCTTGCCGCAGCTGCGGTGGTCATGCTGACGCTGGCAGGCTTCGGGCCTGGAAGTCCGGCTCACGCCCAGAGCGACTCTCAGTACACCGCCCAGGAAATCGTTGACGCGGGTCACAGTTTCTTCGGCTCCGCCAGCGGGGGTCTTGCCAAGGTGGTCGAGAAGGCCTTCGAGCAATATGGCCTGCCCAACGGCTACATTCTCGGCCAGGAAGGTTCCGGCGCCTTCATCGCCGGCCTGACCTACGGCGAGGGACGGCTCTACACGAAGAACGCCGGCCAGCATCCCGTCTTCTGGCAGGGACCCTCGCTGGGCATCGACTATGGCGGTCAGGGCTCCCGCGCGATGATGCTTGTTTATGACCTGCCGTCGATCCAGAGCCTCTATGCGCGCTTCGGCGGCGTATCCGGCTCCGCTTTCGTCGTTGCAGGCGTCGGCATGACGGTGATGCGCAACAACGACGTGGTTCTGGTACCGATCCGCACCGGCGTCGGCGCTCGCCTCGGCATCAATGTCGGCTATCTCAAGCTGACCCCCAGCCCCACCTGGAACCCTTTCTGAGCCTTTGAATTATCCCTCGACATGAGGGGGAATCAATGAGCGGTTCGAAGTCGAGACACCAGCACCTTGCTTGCCGAGGCGAAGCGGTTGTGCTTAAACGGCATATCGCCCAATTCTGCGTCCAAGCCGGCGAGAT
This sequence comes from Pseudorhizobium sp., assembly GCA_036281095.1. Classification (GTDB taxonomy): domain Bacteria; phylum Pseudomonadota; class Alphaproteobacteria; order Rhizobiales; family Rhizobiaceae; genus Neorhizobium. The sequence goes on along the minus strand of DASUPM010000093.1, from coordinate 7,558 downwards.
GGCCCTGTCGTGATCCAATTCGCTCTTCTGTTCGGTCTGGGCTTCCTCAGCGCAGCCCTCCTGGCCATGCTGATCGCTCCCGCAATCCACGGGCGCATCGTTCGCTACACGGAAAATCGCATCAAGGCGACATTGCCGATCAGCCCGCAGGAGGTCCGCGCCCAGCGCGACATGGCCCGCGCCGTCTACGCCGCAGAGAACGCCCGCACGAAGCAGGAACTGGTCCAGGAGCGGGACCAGGGGGTTCACCTCAAGCTGCGCTACGAGAAGCTGGCGGACGAGGCGCGGCGCCTTCAGTCGGCCAATCAGGACCTGCAGATGCAGGTCGCCGACATCGACATAGAGGCCGCGGATCTTCGTTCCCGCCTTCGCCAGGAGGACAGCTACATCCAGCAGCTCAAGGCCGCGATCGAGGCTGCGGAGGAGGCTGACGCCGCCAAGGGCGTGGAGATCGAGGAACTCCAGCGTCGCGTCGCAAAGCTGACGGCCGATGCCGACAACTTCCGGATCGATCTCTCCGCCCGCGAGACGGAAATCGAGAACCTGAAATTCCGGATCACGTCCCTCAGGGACGAGCGGGAGGCGTTGCGCAACGACGTCAGGCTGCAGACAACCCGAGCCAAGGACGCCGAGACGAGGCTGGCACAGGAAGAACACCGTGCGCTGCGCCTGGAAGACAAGCTGGCGCGCGAGATCTCCGTGCGGACGGACAAGGAGACTGCGCTGGAAAGGCGTCTCGAAGAGGTCGGCCGCCTGAAGGAGAAGCTGAAGGCCGCCGCGACGGACGCCCGGGAGGCGTCCCGTTCCTCCCGGAAGAACGGCTCGAAGCCATTTACGCCTGCAAAGGTTGCGGCAACGGACAGCGGGACCCCCTCACCTATTGACGGGGCCTTGCCGGCCGGACCGGCAGACATCGCCGCGGTCATTGCAGCCTCCCCCGCACTCTCCGAACTGGCCGACAGCGTCCATAACCGGGCGACCGCTCTTTCCGAACGGTTGCTCAAGGCAAAGACCGACAGCAACGATCCGGCGATCCGCGAGGAGCTTGCCTCGATCGCCGCCGGCATGGTGGCGCTTACCGCGCGGGCGGAAGGGCAGGACTCGCCGATCCATGCCATGCTGGACGGCGGAAGCGGAGCCGATGCCGGCCACGGCCGCGAGAGCCTTGCGGTCCGCGCTCGAACAATGCTCGATACGGCGCAATAGCCCGTCAGCATCCTCCGGCCAGACTAGAGGCGCCCCTGCGCGCTGGCGATCTCGTAGAGAGCAATGCCGGTGGCCGTGGCCGCATTCAGGCTGTCGAGGCCCGGCGCCTGCGCGATGCGGGCGGTATTGAACCTTTCCAGGATCGATGAGTGAAGGCCCGTTCCTTCGGTTCCCGTCACCAGCGCCATTCGCCGGGTCGGGACGATCCTTCGCATCTCCGTCCGGCCCGACGGAGAAAGCGCCCAGACGTCAAAACCATGCCCCAGCAGCAGGGCCAGGTTGTCCTCGATCGTTCCGCCCTGGGCATACGGAACCTTGAGAACAGCACCGACGGAGACCCGTATCGCTTTGCGGTAGAGCGGATCGCAGCAGGCCTCGTCCAGGATCACGGCATCGGTGCCGAAGGCGGCGGCGTTGCGGAAGATGGAACCGATATTATCGTGATTGGAGATGCCCGCGGCCATGACGACGAGCGAGGTTTCCGGCATCGCGCTCATCAGCGTTGCCATGTCCGGCTGCAGACGTCGGCGGCCAAGTGCGAGGACACCTCGATGCAGGTGAAACCCGGCAATCGCGTCGAGAACCGCGGAGCCGGCCACGTAGACGGGCACCTCTGCAGGAAATGCGGCAAGTTCGTCCGCCAGTCCCGCCATGCGGTTTTCCAGAAGCAGTATCTTCTCCGCGACGAAGGCCCCGTCCCGTTCATGGGCTGCCGCCAGCATCCGCAGGACGACCGTTCCCTCGGCGATGAAACGTCCCCGGCGCCCCGTCAGGTCGCGTTCGCGGATGTTCCGGAATTCCGCGACCCGCGGATCGTCGGCATCGTCGATCCGGATCGGTTCGTTGGCCATCGGCGCCGCTCAGGGAGACGTTGCGACCGATACGTCCGCGACGATGCGGCCAACGGAGAGATCGAAGACCAGTGCCTTTTCCTGCCCGTCGATCGCACCATAGAACAGCATCTGGCTGCCGGAGAGCGATACCGATTGCACGTCGAAGCCTGCCGGCAGGTTGACCGATGCAGTCAGCGGCTGGTCGGCCGGCACCTCGAAACCCGTCGCGGCGACCGGAGCCGTCTCTGGCTCGCGCGAGACCTTGTAGACAACCGCGGCAAGGACCGCCATAAAGCAGACGAACAAAATGCCGCCCGAAACGAGTTGCAGCAGCACCATCTTCCGGCGGATCCTTTCCATTGCCGGATCAAGCGGTTCTTCCTGTTCCTCGGGATCAGGATTTGCCATTGCTGAGTGTCCTTGCTGCTTTCGGGTCAGATGAATGAACGATCCCTTTAAACAAGCCGAAGCGCCAAGGAAAGTGCTGCTGGCCGATGATGATGCCGAAGGCCGTCTGGACGCATGGCTGACCGCGGTTCTCGAGGGCGAATTCTCCCGCAGCCGGATCAAGGCGCTGATCGAACAGGGAGCCGTCTTCCTGAACGGCACCGTCTGCAGCGAAGCGAAAAAGAAGATTGCTCCCGGTGATCATGTGGAGATCGTCCTTCCAGAGCCGGAGGATCCAGAGCCGAAGGGCGAGGATATCCCACTCGACGTGCTCTACGAGGATGCCGACGTGATCGTCATCGCGAAGCCCGCAGGTCTCGTCGTCCACCCCGGCGCCGGCAACTGGACCGGCACGCTGGTGAACGCTCTCATCCACCATTGCGGCGACAGCCTGTCCGGCATCGGAGGAGTTCGCCGGCCCGGCATCGTCCACAGGCTGGACAAGGACACCAGCGGCGTCCTCGTGGCTGCCAAGAACGATGCGGCTCACCGTCACCTTGCCGACCAGTTCGCCGACCATGGGCGGACCGGGCCGCTGGAGCGCGCCTATCACGCAGCGGTGTGGGGACGTCCGAAACAGCTGCGCGGCACCATCGACGCACCGCTTGGACGCGCCGCCGACCGGACGAAACGCGCGGTCAAGCGCGCCGACAGCGACGATGCCCGCGAAGCTGTGACGCACTACGACGTCGTCGAGCGCTTCCACGAGACGCCGGATGCAAACGCGCTCGCATCTCTTGTCGAATGCCGGCTGGAAACCGGCCGGACCCACCAGATCCGCGTCCACATGGCCCATATCGGCTGTCCCCTGATGGGCGACCCGGAATACAGCGCCGGCTACAGGACCAAGGCGAACCGGCTTCCGGAGCGGGCGAAGTCTGCCGTCAGCGCCTTTCATCGGCAGGCCCTGCACGCCTTCCTTCTCGCCTTCGAGCATCCTCGGACCGGCGAGGTGATGGAGTTCGAAGCACCGCTGCCGGCGGACATGCAGGCCCTGCTGGACGCGCTCCGGGACTAGCCGCGAGGCGAGTCGGTCTGCCTCGTTGAAGATTACAGAACCGTAATGATATAACGACTATGTGAGCGGCGGGCTCGCTTGAATCACCGTTCCGCCGCACTTATCTGATACTTGGGTCGGTGTGGGATCGGAAATGATCCGCGCCGTTTGGCTCGCCTCAGCGCCTGTCGCTCGTAACGAGGGAGCCAGGAGAAATAGATCAGAAGGGGGTGCTTTATGGCCCGCAGTACATTGCCGTCCATCACGGCCGGAGAAGGCGGTCTCAACCGTTATCTCGACGAAATCCGCAAATTTCCAATGCTGGAGCCGCAACAGGAATACATGCTCGCAAAGCGTTATGCCGAGCATGACGACCGCGACGCGGCCCACCAGCTCGTCACCAGCCACCTGCGCCTCGTGGCGAAGATCGCCATGGGCTATCGCGGCTACGGCCTGCCGATCGGCGAAGTCGTATCCGAGGGCAATGTCGGCCTGATGCAGGCGGTCAAGAAATTCGATCCGGAACGCGGCTTCCGCCTGGCGACCTATGCCATGTGGTGGATCAAGGCCTCCATCCAGGAATATATTCTGCGCTCGTGGTCGCTCGTGAAGATGGGCACCACGGCGAACCAGAAGCGGCTGTTCTTCAACCTGCGCCGGCTCAAGGGCCGCATCCAGGCCATCGACGAGGGCGATCTGAAGCCCGAGCAGGTGGCCGAAATCGCCACGAAGCTGAACGTGTCGGAAGAAGAGGTCATCTCGATGAACCGGCGCCTGTCCGGCGACGCCTCCCTCAACGCGCCGATCCGCGCGACCGAGGGAGAGTCCGGCCAGTGGCAGGACTGGCTGGTGGATGAACACGACAGCCAGGAAGAAACCCTGATCGAACAGGACGAACTGGATACGCGCCGGCGGATGCTGTCGAAGGCGATGGGCGTTCTGAACGACCGCGAGCGCCGGATTTTCCAGGCAAGACGTCTTGCCGAAGACCCGATCACGCTGGAGGAACTCTCGGCCGAGTTCGACATCAGCCGTGAACGTGTCCGCCAGATCGAAGTGAGAGCCTTCGAGAAGGTTCAGGATGCGGTTCAGAAGGAAGCTCTCGCTCAGGCCCAGGCGCTGCGCGTCGTGGACGCCTGAGGCTCCGGCAGATGGTACAAACAAAAAACCGGCGGATCGCTCCGCCGGTTTTTTTCATGCCTTCCGCCTTTTACTGGCCGGTGCTGGTATTGTCGGTCAGCGCCTGCCATTCGGTGATGGCCTCGTTGAAGATCCGCGCTCCCTCCTCGCCCTTCTGTAGGGTCAGGAGAGCCCGGCGCCCGTTGCGGTAGGCGAGCGGGATATCCATCCAGTTGCGGCTGCGCAGGAGTTCGAGGTTCGTGGCCCGCGCGTCGGGAAAGTCGTTGAGCGCGATCATGTGGAAATCGTCGGTGATCTTGGCAGGCACCGCGATCAGGGCATCGCCGCGATCCTGCTCCGTCTGCTTCATCGCGATCCGCTGGACGCTGTCGATAGTGCCGCCTTCGAAGCCCGGAGGAATCGCAAAAACGACCTCGACCAGATGGCTCGCCGGAAGCGAAGCGTCGGTATTGCGCTTGAATGTCAGCAACGCCGTCAGCCCGCGGCCCGGAATGTTGACGCGCCCCTGAATGACGGGCTCCGGCTGACCGTTGCCGTCGGCCTCGCGCTGCAGCGACCATGATACCGCGCCCTCGATCGCCGTCGGCGCCGTCTGCCCCACACGCTCCTCGTAAAGGAACATCTTCTCGCCCGAAAGGGCGGCCGCGTCGGCAGGCGTGGCGCTCGGTTCTGCCTGCTCGTCCTGCGCTGGCGGGGCACTCGCCGCCGCCTCGGCAGGCGTCGCGGGCGGAGCATTCAACTGCGCCACCGATTGTCCCTCACCCGTACCCACGGCAGCGCCCGGACCTTCGTCCACTTCCGTGCCATCCGGCAGCAGCCGCTGGGTAAACTTCGATGTAGCGGCAACATCCTCCGCGGCCGGCGCTGCAGGTGCGGCCGGGTCGCCTTCCTGGGCCGTCTCCGGTTGTTCTGCAGCCGGCTCTTCCGTGGCCGGAGCGGCCGCGCCATCCGCTTCCTGTGCCGCCTCATCGGCGGAGGGGGTGGTCACGGGTGCGGTCGCGGCGGGTGGCTCGGCAAGGCCGACCACCTCTGTCAGCGCATCGCGGTTCAGCCACAGCGCATAACCGCCGGCGCCGATGATGATCAGCCCGATCAGCCCGAGGATGGGACCGGCAAAGTTGCGCTTCTTCGGCGCAACCCGGTAGGGACGTGCCGGCGGAGGAGGAGGCATGTCCATATCCGCGTCGGCGCCACCACCGCCCTCGTCGGCGCGAGCGGCAGGAACGGCGTTCTGGTTGTAGCCGATCAGTTCCTCGATATCCTCCCACGGGTCCCTCGGGGAAGCCGGCACGGCATCGGCGCGGTCCTGGTTTCGAAGCGCGTCCTCGAAATCCTCGCTCGCGTTTGGTTCAGCCGGCGCGGCCGGCTGCCCGAAGACGGGGAAATCCTCCGTGGACGGCATCCGGACGGACGAAGCGCTGGCATAAGTCTGTTCGTCGAAATGCGCTTCGACCGGTTCGGCCGCAGACGATGACGACTGAATCCCCTCTGGGTCCCTGACCGTCAGGTCCGGAACGTCGTCCCACGCCGCCTCTGTCCGTTCCGGCGCCTCGTTGGGCGCCGGCCATTGCCAATTGTCGTCCTCTGCCGGAGCGGCAGCCGCCGGCTCGTCCTGCCATGCCGATTGAGCATCGTCGGCCGGCTGCTGCTCGGCCGGCGCATGATCGCCATGCGCCTCGCGAGCGAAACTATCCGCCTGAGGCTGCTCGTCGCCGACCGGAAGGTGTTGATCGGATGCGGGCCATAGCCCGATCGGCTCGGGAGAAGACTGTTGCGGCTCCGCAGGCTCTTCCGCCGGCCAGGATTCGGCGGGCACCGCATGAGCACTCCCGGGCTCTTCCGCGGACGCCCAGCCCTGATCATTGTCGGAAGCGAAGGGAGCGGCATGCTCCTGTACGGGCTCGTCGTAAACCGGCTCCTGCTGGACCTGCTCCCCGTAAGCCGGTTCCTCGTAGGCCGGCTCTTCATAGGCCTGTTCCGCGTGGACGGGTTCCTCGTAGGCCCGCTCCTCGTAAGCCCGCTCCTCGTGGGCCGGTTCGGAAGGTTGCTCCGCCTGCTGATCGTAGTCGTGGTCCTGCTGAGGTGCCGCGTCCTGCGGGGCTGCGAACGGTTCTTCTTCCACAACATGCGCATGAGGATGCGTCTCGTCGGGCTGCGGCGCCTGCTCGTCAGGCCACTGCGCCGGCACGGTCGACGCGGGATCGTAGGCGGCAGGCTCCACCGCCTCCCACTCTTCCCTCGCCGGCTCCGGCACCGGCGTTACCGCCTCCTCCGCCGGCAAGGCTTCGGCGTGTTCTGCCTCGACCGAAAGAATTGCCGATTCGAGTTTTTCCATCTGCCGATGGATCATCGCCTCCGGCGGTGCCGGCTTCATGTTTTCGAGCTGCCGCCGAACCGCGCCGCGAGCCTTGTCGTACACCTTCTCGCGCATCTCTGGCGTGTTCTTCGCCAGACCATCGACAGCGCGGCGGATCACCGCAACAAAATCTGCCATCAGCACTTTCTCATGATCATTGGGACGTTCAGCGACCGATAATTAATCAATCGTGAACATTAGTCCTCAAACGGATCGGTCACAAGTATCGTGTCGTCCCGCTCTGGGCTGGTTGAAAGTAGGGCCACCGGTGCTCCGATCAACTCCTCGACCTGCCGCACATACTTGATCGCCTGGGCCGGGAGATCCGCCCACTTGCGCGCGCCGACCGTTGATTCCTTCCAGCCTTCCAGAGTGACGTAGACCGGCTCCACCCGGGCCTGGGCAGCCTGGCTCGCCGGCAGATGATCGATCTCCTGGCCGTCCAGCTTGTAGCCCACGCAGATCTTCAGCTCGTCCAGCCCGTCCAGGACGTCGAGCTTGGTGAGTGCGATGCCGGTGATTCCGTTGGTCGCCACAGACTGGCGCACCAGAGCGGCATCGAACCAGCCGCAGCGGCGC
>DASUPM010000092.1:0-3806 GCA_036281095.1 Pseudorhizobium sp. | reverse complement strand
GGCGAGCCTGTCGATCTGATCGAGATCACCGGTGTCGTGAAGTGGTTCGACGTCGCCAAGGGGTTCGGCTTCATCGTACCCGACAACGGCATGCAGGACGTGCTTCTGCATGTGACGTGCCTGCGACGTGACGGATACCAGACAATCCTCGAGGGAACGCGGATCGTCGCGCTGATCCAGCGCCGCGACAGGGGCTATCAGGCGTTCCGCATCCTGTCCATGGACCAGTCCACCGCCCTTCATCCATCGCAGATGCCGCCGATTCGCACCCATGTGCAGGTAACGGCGACGAGCGGGCTCGAGCGGGCGCTGGTGAAGTGGTTCAACCGCACGAAGGGTTTCGGCTTCCTGACGCGCGGCGAGGGGACCGAGGACATCTTCATCCATATGGAGACGCTTCGTCGCTTCGGCCTGACGGAACTGAGGCCGGGCCAGGTGGTTCTCGTCCGCTTCGGCCCGGGCGAGAAGGGGCTGATGGCGGCGGAAATTCATCCCGACAACCCGAATCCGACCAGCAGGGCTCATTGATGAGGATCGGAATTATCCTTTTGCTGAAAAGCGCCGTCACGGCGCTTTTTCTGTTTCTGTCGGCTTCCGCTTTCGCGCAGACGCAGTTCGACCGGCAGAACCTGACCATCCAGGCCCAGAGCGGCAAGACGCACTCTTTCGAGGTCGAACTGGCGCTGACGGCGGAGCAGCGTGCGCAGGGGCTCATGCATCGCGAGAGCATGCCTTCGGATCACGGCATGCTGTTCGACTTCGGGCAGACGAGGCCGGTCTCGATGTGGATGAAGAATACGCCGCTGCCGCTCGACATGCTGTTCATCCGGAAGGACGGCACGATTTCGCATATCCACGAGCGCGCCGTGCCATTTTCCGAGGCGGTCATCGATTCCCGCGGACCGGTCGCCTTTGTTCTGGAGCTGAACGGTGGTCGCGCCGCCGCGCTGGGCATCGAGATCGGCGACCGGGTCATCAACAAGCGCATTGACGAAGGAAAGTAGCAGCGGAACCGTTCGCCGCCGTTTGTCGTTCGATTTTGCAGTTGCAGCACGCGGGTGAAGCGTGTATCTCGCTCACCAACGTGGAAACGGAGTGTAGCGCAGTCTGGTAGCGCATCTGGTTTGGGACCAGAGGGTCGGGAGTTCGAATCTCTCCACTCCGACCACGCGCCGGAAGAGGTCGCCAATCCGGCCATTCAGGGAGCGTCGTCGCGAATGTCCGCCAAGATCTATCGTCCTGCAAAGACCGCCATGCAGTCCGGCAAGGCAAAGACCCATCTGTGGGTCCTGGAGTTCGATCAGGAAGTTCCGCGGCGCATCGATCCGATCCTCGGCTATACATCGTCGTCCGACATGCGCCAGCAGGTACGGTTGACGTTCGAGAGCCAGGAGCAGGCAGAAGCCTATGCCAAGCGCGAAGGCATCGAGTATCGCGTGATCCTGCCCAAGGAAGTCGCGAGGCAGGTGGTTTCCTATACCGACAATTTCCGTTTCAACCGCATCCAGCCCTGGACGCACTGACGGTCTCGGCGCCCCCCGCGCCTGTCGGCCCCGTAGCTCAGCTGGATAGAGCATTCGCCTTCTAAGCGAATGGTCGCAGGTTCGAATCCTGCCGGGGTCGCCAAAACTGCAATTGTCCGACCCGGAGACATAGGTTCCGCTTCTTCCTTAGTCCCTGCCGGCTTGCAGCCGAGCTTTTCGCGTGTTGGAGCCATTGCCTCTTCCGCCGCCAATCCAATCTCGCCACTGACGCTCCAGTCGCTATGCGGCAACAGCCATCGGCAGTTGCTTCTCGCTCGGTACTGCCAAAGCGCTCCTGCGCACTCCAGGGACGAGTCCGTGCACCCGCATTGAGTGCCATCGGTCAACCCCCGTGACTTCGCTGCAACAGTTGCTGCATTCCGGTGACTGGACGCTGCGGGCAATTACTTGACTCTATCAGTCATATTTGATCTGAACGATGCAGATCATTTTGGGGATTTAATAATGCGTGTCAGATCAACGCTCTGGCGCCAAAAGCTCATGCTTTTGGCGGGGGTTTCGCTCGTTCTTTCGACGGAAGTGGCTATAGGCCAGGACGGTCAGGACGAAACGGTTCTGGAAACGATCGTCATCGAAGCCGAGAGCGACGACATCCTTGTACAGGATGGATATGTGGCGAAGACGGACCGGATCGGGACGAAGACGGATACGCCGCTCGTCAAAATTCCGCAGGCCGTGTCGGTCGTGACGCAGGATCAGATCGAGGATCAGAAGCCGCGAACCCTGAACGAGGCTTTGACCTACACGGCGGGCGCCAATCCGAACAACTTCGGTTTCGACAGCCGGTACGATGCCTTCTATCTGCGCGGCTTTCCGGCCTACTACACCGGCACCTTCCGGGATGGGCTGAAGCAGTTCAACGGCCCCTCGGCCTGGTTCCGCACGGAGCCATATGGCCTGGAGGGCGTGACGATCCTCAAGGGGCCTGCCTCCTCGCTCTACGGGGTGAGCGGGCCGGGCGGCATCGTCAACATGGTGACGAAGCGGCCGAAGGACGAGACGTTCCGCGAGGTCGAGACACTCATCGGACAGGATAACCGGTATCAGGCCGCGGCCGACTTTTCCGGACCCGTGGATGAGGAAGGTACTTTCCTCTATCGCCTGACAGCGGTCGGACGGAAGAGCGACACGCATATCGATGGTTATCCGGACGATACCTTCTACATCGCGCCCGCCTTCACCTGGAAACCCGACGAAGATACCAGCTTCACCCTTCTCGGCGAGTATTCCCGCTCCGTCGTCGGTGCCACGGCCTATTACGTCAATCCGGCTCTCGGGGAGATCTCCGACATCTATTCCGGCGACCCCGACTGGAACGATTTCACCACCACGCAGGGACGCATCGGCTACGAGTTCGAGCATCGGCTCAACGACGTGGTCACCCTGCGGCAGAACCTGCGCTACCATGAGGTGGATGCGGACCTGAAATACAGCTACCTCGGTACGTCCTGGTCGCAATACCGGGAGAACGTGTCGGCGTTCTCCGTCGACAACATGGCCCAGTTCGAGTTCACCACAGGGCCTCTCGACCATACGGCGGTAATCGGCTTCAATTATAACTGGTGGGACTACGCCGCGAAATCCCGCGGGTCCACGACGTCGAGCGATGACGTCGGCAACCAGGCCTATGCCTCTGCCGGCGAGCAGGAAATGGACCAGTACGGCATCTACCTGCATGACCAGATCGAATGGGACAAGTGGACGCTGTTCCTCACCGGGCGGCAGGACTGGGCCATTTCCGACAGCGTAACCTCGGCCGGAACCGCCATAGATGCCACGGACAAGGCCTTCTCGTGGCGGGCGGGTGTCTCCTACAACTTCGACTGGGGCCTGACGCCCTATGCCAGCTATTCGACCTCCTTCTCGCCGAACCTTGGCTTCGTGTACGCGCCGGACGACAGCCGAACGGTCGCCCAGCCGACCACGGCCGAACAGGTCGAAGTGGGCGTGAAGTACGAGATACCCGACAGCAACCTCCTGATCGGCGCGAGCTACTTCGACATCGACCAGAAGGACGGGGTCGTCTTCGACGGCACCCAGGATCCGGTCGACGGCAACCAGCGCCAGCGGCAGCTCGACCTGCATTCGCGCGGCATCGAACTGGAAGCCAATGCCTCCTTCGACAACGGCTTCAGCCTGATCGCATCCTACACCTACATGCGCATGACGATCGAAGAGGGGCTGGCCGGCACGGAAGGCAACGAACTTTCCGGCGCGCCCAATCACATCGCCTCCCTCTGGGGTCATTACCTGTTCGAGGAC
>DASUPM010000091.1:0-3912 GCA_036281095.1 Pseudorhizobium sp. | reverse complement strand
TGCTCGAGCTTCACCATTTCGTACTTCCCGAGCAGGGCCGTAGGCGCCCAATAATAGCCGACCCAGCCCTCCTTGCCTTCGTAGGCCTTGGCAATCGAGCCGTCGAGGCCGGCGGACGACCCGGTATCGACGAGGGTAAAGCCGGCTTCCTCCGCCCCGTAGGCCTTGTAGAGCTGGGTCGTGGCGACCGTGCCGCCCCAGCCGGCCGGACCGTTGTGGATCGCGCCCTTGGAAGGATCTTCCGGATCGGGGAAAAGTTCGGGATGCTTCAAGGCATCCTCGATCGTCTTGATGTCCGGGTTCGCATCGGCGAGGTATTTCGGGATCCACCAGCCCTGGACGGCGCCGTCGGACAGCGCCACGGCGGCTCCCACCAGCTTTCCTTCCGAGACGCCGCGGCCGACGACCTCCGGCAGGAGGTCGATCCAGCCTTCCGGGGCCAGATCAGGTTCGCCCTTCTCCACCATCGAGGTGAGGGTCGGAACGGTGTCGCCGACGATGATTTCGGCATTGCAGCCGAATCCTTCGTTGAGGATGAACTGGTCGAGCGCGGCCAGAACCTCGGCGCTCTGCCAGTTCATGCTGGCGATGGTGACGTCTCCGCATTCCGCGGCAGCGACTGTTGCGCCGACGACCGAGAGGCCGAAAGCAAGGCAGGTGGAGGCTAGCAGGTTTTTCATGTATGGCGTTCCCCTGGTTGATGTCCGCCGAACGGCGGCCCCTTGCCGGCGTTTCCTCCACGCCGGACGATCCATCGCGTGAGGCCTTATTGGCCCTTCTCGCGATCCTCCGAGTTTTGCAGGCTTCCCGATCCGCACCGTTCCATTTGCGCCGAACCCTTTGCCGTTTCCGCCACGGCTGCGACGCAGAGAAATTGTCGGTTCGCACGAAAAAAATGAAACCAATGATCTCCTTTTCGCGGCGGGATGATCCATATGGGATTCAGGGCATGAAATATGGCAGATCGGATCTGCTGAGTTCATTTACGGAGGGTATCTGATGCGCATCCTGAAAACGGCCGGTGTTCTGCTTGCAGTAGCCTTGTCCGCCGGAACGGCCGCAGCGCAGGTCGTCGTCTCGTCCAAGATCGACACGGAGGGCGGAGTTCTCGGCAACATCATCCTGGAGGTCCTGAGCACCAACGGGATTGAAACCACCAACCGCATCCAGCTTGGTGCTACGCCTGTCATGCGCTCGGCCATTACCGCAGGCGAGATCGACATCTATCCGGAATATACTGGCAATGCTGCCTTCTTCTTCGAAAAGGCAGATGATCCGGCGTGGAAGAATGCCGAGCAGGCATACCAGCAGGCGAAGACGCTGGATTATGAAGCCAACAAGATCGTCTGGCTGACGCCGTCGCCCGCCAACAATACATGGGCCATCGCCCTGCGGAAGGACGTCGCGGAGGAGAACCAGCTCATCACGCTCTCCGATTTCGGCAAGTATGTCGCCGGCGGCGGAGAGGTCGTGCTCGCAGCATCGTCCGAGTTCGTCAACTCGGCAGCGGCGCTGCCCGCCTTCCAGACGACCTACCGCTTCGAACTGAAACCGGAACAGCTCATCACCCTATCCGGCGGGGATACCGCAGCAACGATTGCCGCCGCCGCGAACCAGACCAACGGCGCGAACGCCGCCATGGTCTATGGAACCGATGGCGGGATTGCCCCTTCGGGTCTGGTGGTCATCGAGGACGACAAGGGCGTGCAGCCCGTCTACCAGCCCGCGCCGATCATTCGCGAGGAGGTGCTGAAGGAGCATCCGGAGATCGAAAGCCTGCTGAAGCCGGTGTTCGAAAAGCTCGACCTCCAGACGCTCCAGCAACTGAACGGGCGGGTCCAGGTCGGAGGGGAGCCTGCCAAGACCGTCGCTCAGGATTTCCTGAAGCAGAACGGCTTCCTCAAGTAGTTGCTCCGCGGCGGCGCCGATGCCAACCTGCGCGCATCGGCAAACCGTTATCGAGGATATCCTTGGCCTTTCGCATCGACAAGCTTGGCGCCCTTATCCTCGTCCTTGCCATATACGGGGTGCTTTCCCCGTTTGTGACGCTTCGAGCAAACCGGATCGTCGCCGGGGAGGGCGTTGGGCTTCCGGCGGCGCTTCCCTACGGTTCGGGATGGCTTCTTCTGCTGCTGATTGTCGGAGCCGCGCTGACCGCGCTGCTGCGAAAGGAGCCGCGTCCCCGATTGGTGGCGGCATCCGTGGCTGTGGCGGCCTTGCTCGTCGGCGCCGGGCTTTCCGCGGATTTTCTGACGCCGCCTGACAACCCTTACGCGCGGGTCTCGCCGTCAGTCGGCTTCTGGGTGCTCGTCTTCACCTTCGCGCTTTTGGCAACCGACGGAGTGAGCCGCTGGAATCCCAGGCCCGCAATGCGACTGGTCTTTCTGATGCTGGCGATCGGCTTGCTGCTCCTCGTGCTCGTTTCCGGTATCTGGGCCGACCTTTCGGTGATGAAGGAATATGCCGCGCGCGCCGACGTCTTCTGGATGGAAGCCGCCCGCCACCTGCTTCTGGCACTGGGCTCCCTCGTGGCGGCGACAATTGCCGGTCTGCCGCTCGGTATCCTTTGCGAACGCATCCCGGCGGTGAGATCTGCCGTGCTGAATACGCTGAACCTCGTTCAGACGATCCCGTCCATCGCGCTGTTCGGAATACTGATCGGCCCGCTTGGCTGGATCGCAGCGAATGTGCCGGGCGCCCATGCGATCGGCGTACGCGGCATCGGCGCGGCACCGGCCTTCGTTGCCCTCTTTCTCTACTCGCTTCTTCCGGTGGTAGCCAACACGGTCGCGGGCCTCGCGAGCGTGCCGCGCGAAAGCCGCACGGCCGCGCGTGGGCTCGGCATGACATCCACGCAGCGCCTGTTGCGGGTGGAATTCCCGCTCGCCTTGCCGGTGATCCTCACCGGCATCCGGATCGTGCTCGTACAGAACATCGGGCTTGCGACCATCGCCGCATTGATCGGAGGCGGCGGGTTCGGCACGTTCGTCTTTCAGGGTCTGGGTCAGACTGCGACGGATCTCGTCCTGCTGGGCGCGCTTCCCACCGTCGCACTCGCCTTCGTCTGCGCCGTCGTGCTGGATGCCGTCATCGAGATGAGCCGGGCATTGCCGGCACGAAAGGAAACCAGATGATCGAGATCGACGGCGTCTCAAAGGTCTACGACGGCAGGCGGGTCGTCGATCGCATCTCGCTGACGATCGAGCCCCACACGATCGCCGTCATCGTCGGCACCTCGGGCTCCGGCAAGACGACGCTGCTGCGCATGGTCAACCGGCTGGTGGAAGCCGATGAAGGCGTGGTTCGGCTCGATGGCGAGGACAACCGCGCCATCCCAGGCCATGAATTGCGACGGAGAATCGGCTATGCGATCCAGGGCCACGGCCTATTTCCGCACCGGACGGTTGCGGAGAACATAGCCACGGTCCCGGGACTGATCGGTTGGGACAGGAGCAGGACCAACGCGAAGGTGAGGGAGCTTCTCTCCCTGTTCCAGCTCGATCCGGACGAATTCGGGCCTCGCTATCCCCGCGAGTTGTCCGGCGGCGAACAGCAGCGGGTAGGGGTAGCGCGGGCACTCGCGGCCGAGCCGAACGTGCTGCTGATGGACGAGCCCTTTGGCGCCCTGGACCCGATCATCCGCGCCAAGGCGCAGGAGGATCTCCTGGCCATCCAGCAGCACCTCGGCACCACGATCATCCTCGTGACACACGATATGAGTGAGGCGTTCCATCTCGCCGACAAGATCGCCGTGATGAATGAGGGCCGGCTGCTGCAGTTCGCGACGCCCGACGAACTCGTGCGACGGCCCGCCGCCGCATTCGTGGAGTCGATGATCGGCGGCACCGCCGACCGGCCCTTTCGCCTGCTTTCGATGCATCCGGTCACCGACGTCGCCGAAATGGGGGAGGC
>DASUPM010000090.1:0-4260 GCA_036281095.1 Pseudorhizobium sp. | reverse complement strand
AAGGCGCCTTCCTGAAGGCCTTCGCGATCATGTCCGCGCAGCGCAACTGCAAGCTGGCTGGCCTCTGGGTACGGCTGATGAAGCGCGACGGCAAGCCCGGCTACATGAAGCACATGCCCCGTACGCTTTCCTATCTCGCTGCCGCACTCCGGCACGAGGCGCTTGCACCTCTGCGGGACTGGTGCGTGAGGACCGGAATAGCGCTACCCGAATCATGAGGCCTGCTTTAGAAAGCAAGGCATGAAGATCACCCAGGCCATGGTGCTGGCGGCCGGTCTCGGGACCCGCCTTCGCCCGATCACAGACACCATTCCGAAGCCGCTGGTGCGCGTCGCCGGCCGGCCGATGATCGATTACGCGCTTGATGCGCTTGCCGATGCCGGCGTGCGCCGCGCCGCCGTGAACGTGCATCACTTCGCCGATCAGATGGAGGCGCATCTGGCGGACTACCCGCGGATGGAGGTCGCGATCTCCGACGAGCGCGAGCGGCTGATGAATTCCGGCGGCGGGCTAGCAAAGGGCATCAAGCTCCTTGGCCCCGGTCCGCTCTTGGTGATGAACGCCGACCTGTTCTGGGTAGGCGAACGTCCCGGCCGGCCCACCAACCTGCAGCGGCTTGCCGAATTCTTTGATGCCGGCCGGATGGATATGGCTCTGCTCTGTGTGCCGCTGGAACGCACCACTGGCCACAACGGCAAGAAGGATTTCCAGCTCGATTCTCAAGGGAGGCTCAGCCGCTACACCGATGGCGATTTGCCGCTCGTCTATGCCGGCGCCATTGCGCTCCATTCCGCGCTGTTCGATGATGCACCGGACGACGCCTTCAACCTCAATCTCTATTTCGACCGGGCGATCGCGCGCGGCCGGCTCTACGGTCTCGTCCTCGAAGGGCACTGGCTGACGGTCGGGACGCCCGAAGCGCTGGATGAAGCGGAAGAAGTCCTGTCCCGCCTCGCCGTAGAGGCCTGACCATGGCGGCGCACAACCCGAAGCGGATCTTCACCATCCCGCCGGGAACGCCTTTCCTGAAAACGCTCGCCGCCTCGCTTTGCGATGGATATTTGAGTGAGGACTTCCGCCACGATCCTGACGATCCGCTGTCGCTCGCAGACGTCACCATCTTCGTTCCGACCCGCCGTTCCGCCCGCGTTTTGCGCTCGGAATTCGTCGATCTCCTCGGCGGGCGTTCCGCCATCCTGCCGGTTATCAAACCGCTCGGGGAAACGGACGACGACAGCGGCTATTTCGATCTCGCCGCTCCGGAGGAGATGGATCTTGCCTTGCCGATCGGTGGCGTTGCCCGGCTGCTCGAACTCGGACGGTTGATCCTCTCATGGCGCAACCGACTGCCGCAGGTGGTGATCGACATCCACGCGGACTCGCCACTGATTGCGCCTGCCAGTCCCGCCGATGCCATCTGGCTTGCCCGGTCGCTTGCCGAGCTGATCGATTCGGTTGAAACGGAGGAGCGTGACTGGGCGGATCTCAAGAAGCTCGACACCGGCCAGCATGCGCTCTGGTGGCAACTGACGGCCGAATTCCTGTCGATCGCCAGCGCCTTCTGGCCGGCGCGGCTCGAGGAGCTGCGGCGCTCCTCCCCGGCGCGGCACCAGGCCGCGCTCTTGCGCGGCGAGGTCCGCCGAATGATCGAGCGCGAGCACAAGGGTCCCGTTATCGTCGCAGGTTCGACAGGTTCCGTACCGGCGGCGGCGGACCTGATCGCTGCCATAGCCGCACTCGAGCAAGGCGCCGTGGTGCTGCCAGGACTTGACCTCGATATGCCGGAGGAGCAGTGGACGCTCATCTGCGGCGAACGGCCGGATAGCCGCATCGACCCGTCGAGCCGCAGCCATCCCCAATTCGGTCTTGTCCGGCTGCTCCGGAAGCTTGGCATCGACCGCACGGAAGTCGAAGTCCTTGGCAGGCCAGGTCCCGGCCTCGCCTACCGGGCGGCCACGCTTTCCCAGGCGCTGGCTCCCGCCTCCGCGACGGACCGGTGGAGCGAATGGCGAAGTTTGGCCGATAGGGGCGCCCTGGCCGAAGCCTTTTCCGACGTCGCGCTGGTCGAAGCTGCCAACGAACGCGAGGAAGCCGTGGCTATTGCGATCGCGCTGCGGCTGGCGCTGGAGCAACCGGGACGCGACGGTGGCCAATCGCAGGCGGCACTAATCACCCCAGACCGGGCGCTGGCCCGCAGGGTGACGGCGGAGCTTTCCCGGTTCGGCATCCTCGCCGACGACACGGCCGGGACGCCGCTTTCCGCCACGCCGCAGGGAACACTGACCCAGCTGCTCCTGGAGGCGACGCTCAGGCCGGGCGACCCTGTGGCACTTACCTCTCTGCTGAAGCATCCGCTCGTGCGTCTTGGTTTTGATAGGGATGCGCTGCGTCCTGCGGCGGAGGCGCTGGAACTCCTGGCATTGCGAGGCGGCGTTGGCGAGCTGGACATTTCGGCGCTCGAACCGCTTCTGGCCGAACAAATCGCAGCACATGCCGAAGACAGGCATCCGCCGACGTGGCGCCTGGCGCTGCCGGAAACCGCAGACGAACAGGCCCTCGCCCTCGCCCGCCGCCTCGGCGGGGCGGTGGAGCCACTTGCATCCGCCCTCCTCGGACGCCGGCCCGATGGCCGGGGGCTGACCTCAAAGCTGACGCTTTCCGACTGGGCGACGCGGACGGGACGCGCGCTGGAGGCATTGTGCGCCGACGAACGGGGCGATCTTGCCGCACTCTGGTCCGGCGAGGCGGGCGAGCGTCTTTCCTCGCTGCTGGCGGAAGTCATCGAGACCGACGGCCAGATGGAGGCTGACGGTCCGCAGTGGATAGACATCGTCCAAGCACTCACCACCGGGGAAGCGGTGAAACCGCGCTCGCTCAGCCACCCGCGCGTCTTCATCTTCGGTACACTCGAAGCACGGCTGCAGAGCGTGGACACCATGATCCTCGGCGGACTGAACGAAGGCTCGTGGCCGGGGCAGACCGTCAACAACCCATTCCTGTCGCGCACCATGAAGACGGACATGGGATTGGAGCCTCCGGAACGGCGCATCGGTCAGCTTGCCCATGATTTCGCCATGGCGAGCGGTATGCGGCACCTGGTCTATTCGCGCTCGCTACGGCAAGGGTCGACGCCCACTGTTGCCTCCCGCTGGCTGCAGCGGCTGCTGGCGCTCGGCGGGGACCAATTCGCCCGCGGCTTGCGGGCTCGTGGAGAACAATACCGACGGTGGGCAGCCGCCATCGACGCAGGCGAGACGCAGGCGCCGGCGAAGCGTCCGGCGCCGACGCCGCCGGCCTACCTGCAACCGGCGAAATATTCGTTCAGCGAGGTCGGACGGTTGCGCCGCGACCCCTATTCCATCTACGCGCGCCGAATCCTGAAGCTCGATCCCATAGATCCCTTCAATGCCGATCCCGGCGCCGCTCAGCGCGGAACGCTCTATCATGCCATCATCGACCGCTACACGCGGGAGAAGCACGTTCCGGGTACGCCCGTTTCGCAGGAGGCGATGGGGCGGATCATCGACGAA
The DNA here is from genome assembly GCA_036281095.1 of Pseudorhizobium sp. Classification (GTDB taxonomy): domain Bacteria; phylum Pseudomonadota; class Alphaproteobacteria; order Rhizobiales; family Rhizobiaceae; genus Neorhizobium. The sequence continues at coordinate 730 of DASUPM010000090.1, read as the reverse complement.
GTTTTCGAGGCCGAGCGCCTCCCGCCGCATATCGACCGGGTCTGGCGCCCGCGATTTGTCGCGGTTGGCCGCGCCTTCCTGCAATGGGAGGCTCGTCGGGCGCCTGATATCCGCTCCACCGAAACGGAATGTAGTGCAAGCTGGAATATTCCCGGCGCCGATCTTCGGTTGACGGGAACCGCCGACCGAATCGACATCAAGGGATCCGGACTTGCAACCATTGTCGACTACAAGACGGGTTCCAACCCCACGCCTTCACAAGCGCGTTCCCTTCTCGATCCGCAGCTTTCGCTCGAGGCTGCGGCATTGCGGGCTGGCGCCTTCAAATCCATCGGTCCGATCGAGCCCGACGAACTCCTCTATGTCCGGCTGAAACCGGGGGATCGATTCAAGCTCGACCGTGTCAACAACGAGGGCTCGAAAAACGGCAAGTCGGCTGTGGAACTGGCGGAAGATTCCGTCGAACAGCTGACAAATTTCGTGGCGGTCCTGCGGAGTGGCCAAGCTGGCTACGCATCTCGCCTCGTGCCGTTCAAGCAGGGCGACTACGGCGGCGAATACGATCATCTGGCCCGCGTTGCGGAATGGGCCACGGCGGACGACGAGGAGGGCGAAGCCGATGAATAGCGTCCTCCCCCAGGGAAATGATCCGAACGCCTGGCTGGACTGGACGACGGTGCAGCAGTCGCTCGCCTCCGATCCGATCAGCTCGGCCTGGGTTTCGGCCAAT
>DASUPM010000089.1:0-2753 GCA_036281095.1 Pseudorhizobium sp. | reverse complement strand
CCAACTGCGGCATCAGCCAGATCATGAAGATCGTCAAGGCAAACCCCATGCCCATCTGGAGGGAAAGCGCAGTCCCCGTATAAGTCCGATCGGCCAGTTCTGTCACGGCGGCGGAAAACTGCGCCGAATCGCCGATCACGGTAATGCCCCAGACGATGACGAACAGCACGAGGAGCCAGAAAGGGCCGTCGAAGACGAAGCCCATCAGCAGAGCGCAGCTACCGGATGCAATCATCATCCCGGCAGTCGTTGCCGTTCGGCCGAAACGGTCTGAGAGTATTCCGCCTGCGAAGCATCCGAGAACGCCCGCCGCGACGGCGGCAAAGGTCAGGAGAGAGGCCTCCGGGGCGCCTTCTCCCGGCCGGCTCTCCAAGGCTGCGTTGAGGTACGCAAGGAGCCAGGCCCACATCGCATACAATTCCCACATGTGGCCCAGATACCCCAGGTTCACCAGGGCGACGTCGCGGTCGCGGAGCGTCCGGCCGATCTGCCGAGGATTGAATACGGCCCTGCCATAGGGATACGGCCCCTCACGTGCGAACAGGGCGAAGCCGACCATGCTGAACAGCGAGGCGAGGCTGGCAGCTGCGATCACCGTCTGCCACTGCACGCCCATCATTGCACCACGGAAGAGATGAGGAAGGGAGGAGCCGGCGGTGATCGCACCGATGACAGCCGCAAACGCGAGACCACGGCCCGTTACGAACCACGTGGTCACCAGCTTCAGCGCCGGGGGATAGACGCCGGCGAGGGCAAGGCCGGTGACCAGCCGGCAGAAGACAGCGGCCGTAGGCCCCGGTTCCAGAAGCAGGGCCGCATTCGAAGCGGCTGCCAAGCCGGCTGATCCGGCCATCAGCCGGTTCATCCGAACCAGATCCGGCAGATTGAACAGGCTGGCCAGGAGCGCCCCGATGACGAAGCCGATCTGCACACCGTTGGTGAGCCATCCTGCAGCCGCAGGGGAGAGAGACCAGGCCAAGCCGAGCTCGGGAGCTATCGCCGTCGCCGAAAACCAGGTGGAGAAGGATAAAACCACCGCAAGGGAGAGAACTGCCAGCATGCGCCATCGTCCAGCTGTCGATGGTGCCGTGCCGCCGCTCGTCGCAGCCGGCTCCTCCGCCGGGGTTCCTCGAAGCTGCCGACCCATGCTTGTGCAGTCCTTCCTGAGCTGGTTCGATGACCCCGATCGCGTGCAGCTTGCCGTCGCTCTGCTTCCGTTCCTTCCGAGCCGGTAGCCGTCCGATGCCACCCGTTCTCCACTATAGAGGACTCCGGAGGGAAGGCTACAGCCGCCGAGGCGTCCCATGAACAGCCGGCGGAACTGGCGGACGCAAGCCGAATGCTTGGGCCATCGGCGGGGGGCAAAAAGAAGGCGCATCCCGAAGGATGCGCCAGATGGGGAGGGTACTTATGACGCTGTCGAGGACGCAGCTTTGCGTCCGACATCGCCTTAACACCGCGATGATCGGGAAGTTCCCGCGGGCTCGGGAGTATTTCTTGAGGAACAATCGCGCTGACGCTCCGGTTCTGTCAGAGCACACTCAAGGAGACGGACATGAGCAAATCCGTGGAAACCACCGATCACAAGGAAATCCGCAACTGGGTCGAGGAGCGTGGCGGCCATCCCGCGAAGGTCAAGGCCTCGGGGGAAGGGGGCATCCTGCGCGTGGACTTCGGCAAGCCGGAAGAGGCGCTGGAGGAGATCAGCTGGGACGACTTCTTCCAGATCTTCGACGAGAACAAGCTCTGCTTCCTGTATCAGGAGGAAACGTCGGGCGGAAAGACGAGCCGGTTCAACAAGTTCGTCTCACGGACGAAGCATTAGCGGACCAGTCGACAGATTGGCACGCTAGTGCTTCCACGCAAGAAAGCGAGGACTGACATGCAAGGCAACAAGACACATCAGCAGGAACGAGCGATCATCGAGAAACGCGAGAACACGGCGAATGCTGGAAAGGACTTCGACGCACGCCAGGACCTCGACCGGAGCGACGCGGCGAGGGAGGCCTTCCGCAAGGGCGATAGCCTCAACATGGAGACCGCAGACCTCTCGCTGAATGAGGACGACCCGTCGATCGTTCGCGGCATCAATCAGGAAAGCGGCCATCACAAGGGACGCGGCTCGGCCTAGGGAGCGATGGCTCGGGATGCGGCGAAAGCCGCTTCCGGTCCATCTTCGGGTGCCGGTATGACAACGGTTGCAAGCAGCGGCAGGTGGTCTGACGCCGTACGCGTAAGTCGCGTGTTCACCACCTCCGCTTTTAATGCCTCGATGTCATCGGAGACGAAGATGTGATCCAGGCGCATGAGCGGATAGCGGGACGGGAATGTCGCTCGTAGGGTAGAGCCTGTTTCCACTTGCACGTCCCGCAGCCGGCGTGCGATCTGGCGGTAGGCTGCCGACCGGCCGATTGAGTTCAGGTCGCCGATCAATATCGCTGGTTTTTGGGAGCCCTTGGCGCTTCCGAGCCAGGCTGGGCCGAGCAGGGTCGTCGCCTGGGTTATCCGGTCCCGCCTCATGAGGCCGAGATGCGTATTGAAAACCTGCACCGGTCTCCCGCCAATCGATATTTCCACCCATAGCGCGCCCCGTTGCTCGCCCGTCGAAGGCAGCATGCCCCCTTTGATGCGCTTCATGGGCAATGCGGTCAGGATCGCATCTCCGTATCGTTCCTCCGCCACGTGAAGGGCAGCGTGGAAGTGGAATTCCATCTTCAACAGCGACGCGATGGTCTCTGCCTGATCGACCCCAC
>DASUPM010000088.1:0-6061 GCA_036281095.1 Pseudorhizobium sp. | reverse complement strand
TATTGCTGCTCGCCACCGAACTGGTGCAACAGGGATATCGCGTCAGGATTCTCGACGCCGACCCGCAACAGTGGATTACGCGCTGGCACAAGCTTTCCCCGCCGCAGGACCGGCTGGACGTCATCTCCTATGTGAACGGAGCCACGATCGAGCGGAACATTGCCGACAATCGAGGCACGACGGACTATTTCATCGTCGACCTGCCCGGGGCGCGAACCTCGCTGCTCGCCACCGCGATCGGGCTTTCCGACCACGTGCTGATCCCGATCCAGGGCTGCGCCATGGACGCCCAGGGCGGCGCGAACGTGCTTGAACTCCTGCAATATCTGGAGCGGCGGGCAGATATCCGCGTCGCCCACTCGGTCGTGCTGACCCGTGTCAACCCGATGGTGACGACCCGGGCGCTGCTCGCGGTCAAGGGGCTTCTGGCGCAGCGTAACGTCGATGTCCTCAACACCCCGATCGTCGAGCGAGCAGCCTTCCGGGACGTCTTCGACTGCGGCGGCACCCTGCACACGATGGAGGACAGCCAGGTCAGCAACCTCGACAAAGCGCGCGAAAACGCCCGGCTCTTCGCCGAGGAGATGGTCCACCGAGTTCCCCTGCGGCGCCGCATCCCGGCCCGCCGGCGCGCGGCCTGAGCGTCAACCGCTCGCACCCACCCGGATCTGCAGCTTTACGTCGGAGGGATTTCCCTTCGCAGCCCGTTCGAAGGCTTCGATCGAGCGCGAGAAGTCGAAGGTGCCGGTGATCAGCGGCTTCAGATCCACCTTGCCCGACGCAATCAGTTCCAGCGCCCGGTCGAAGATGTTCGCATAGCGGAACACCGTCTCGATCCGGACCTCCCTGGAAATCGCGCCGGCAACATCGAACTCCACCTTGCCTACCGGCAGGCCGACGAGCACGACCGCGCCGCCCGGCCGGACGAGGTCGAACATCCCCGCAAAGGCCCTGGGGCTGCCGCTCGCCTCGAACACGACGTCTGCACCCCAGCCGCCGGTCTCCTCGGCGACCACGTCTGCAAACGGACGTTCGGAAATGTTGACCGGAACGATGCCCGGATATTGGGCCGCGATCTTCAGCTTTTCGGCGCTGAGATCGGAGACGAAGACACGGGCGCAGCCGCCGGCCAATGCCGCAATCGCCACCATGATGCCTATCGGGCCGCAACCGATGACCGCCGCAACATCCCCCGGCTGGATGCGGGCACGGGTCGCGGCCTGCATGCCGATTGCAAACGGCTCGACCATCGCGCCTTCGGCAAAGGAGACATTGTCGGGGAGCCGGTAGGTGAAGGCCGCCGGATGAACCACATAGGGTGCCAGCACACCATGGATCGGCGGTGTCGCCCAGAAGCGCACCTCGGGATCGACGTTGTAGAGACCGAGTTTCGTCGCCCGCGACGAGAGATTCGGGATGCCCGGCTCCATGCAGACGCGGTCGCCGACTTTCAGGTTCTTCACTTCGGCACCCACCTCGACCACCGTGCCGGCCGCCTCGTGGCCGAGCACCATCGGCTCGCGCAGCACGAAGGGGCCGATGGCGCCATGCGTATAGTAGTGCACGTCGCTGCCGCAGACGCCCACCGTATGGATGGCGATCTTCACGTCGCCAGGCCCGACCTCGAGCGGCAGGTCGATCTCCCGCAGTGAAAGCCTGCCTTTTTCCTCGAGCACCAGCGCCTGCATCGGCATGACTCCCTTTTTCCTGTTTCTTCCAAATAGCCCCTCCCGGAAACGATACCAAGGTAGCGCATGCCGATCCGCACCGAATATACATGGTCACGCGGGAGTTTGCGCCGGCGCGACAAGCGGCTACAAAGACGAAAAGACCTTGGGAGGACCAATGCGTTCAGTGCTGCAGGAGTTGGAGAATCGCCGGGCGGAAGCGCGCCTCGGCGGCGGGGAGAAGCGTATTGCCGCCCAGCACGCCAAGGGAAAGCTGACGGCCCGCGAGCGGATCGAGGTTCTTCTCGACGAGGGCTCCTTCGAGGAGTTCGACATGTACGTCACCCACCGGGCGGTGGATTTCGGCATGGCCGAGCAGAAGATCGCCGGCGACGGCGTCGTTACCGGCTGGGGCACGATCAACGGCCGCCAGGTCTATGTCTTCTCCCAGGATTTCACCGTGCTCGGCGGCTCGCTTTCGGAAACCCATGCACAGAAGATCTGCAAGATCATGGATATGGCCGTGCGGGTCGGGGCGCCGGTGATCGGCCTCAACGATTCCGGCGGCGCGCGCATTCAGGAAGGCGTCGCCTCGCTCGCCGGCTACGCGGAAGTCTTCCGCCGCAACGCCGAGGCTTCCGGCGTCATCCCGCAGATCTCCGTCATCATGGGACCCTGCGCCGGCGGCGCGGTCTACTCGCCGGCGATGACCGACTTCATCTTCATGGTTCGCGATAGTTCCTACATGTTCGTCACCGGCCCGGACGTGGTGAAGACGGTGACGAACGAAATCGTCACCGCGGAGGAACTGGGGGGTGCCGGCACCCACACAAAAAAGTCCTCCGTTGCGGACGCCGCCTACGAGAACGACATCGAGGCGCTGGAGGCGACGCGCCGGCTCTTCGACTTCCTGCCGTTGAACAACCGCGAGAAGCCCCCGTCGCGTCCCTTCCACGACGATCCGGCGCGGCTGGAGCACCGCCTCGACAGCCTCATCCCCGACAGCGCGGCCAAGCCCTACGACATGAAGGAGCTGATCCACGCGATTGCCGACGAGGGCGACTTCTTCGAGATCCAGGAAGCCTTCGCGCGAAATATCATCACCGGCTTCATCCGCCTCGAAGGGCAGACGGTCGGCATCGTCGCCAACCAGCCGATGGTACTTGCCGGCTGCCTCGACATCGACTCCTCCCGCAAGGGCGCCCGCTTCGTGCGCTTCTGCGATGCCTTTTCGATCCCGATCCTGACGCTCGTCGACGTCCCCGGCTTCCTTCCCGGCACCGCGCAGGAATATGGCGGCGTCATCAAGCACGGGGCCAAGCTGCTTTTCGCCTATTCGGAAGCGACAGTCCCGATGGTGACACTTATCACGCGGAAAGCCTATGGCGGCGCCTATGACGTCATGGCCTCCAAGCACATTGGAGCCGACATCAACTACGCCTGGCCGACGGCAGAGATCGCCGTGATGGGTGCCAAGGGCGCGACCGAAATCCTCTACCGCTCCGAGCTCGGCGATCCGAAGAAGATTGCGATGCGTACCGCCGAATACGAGGAGCGCTTCGCCAACCCCTTCGTCGCCGCCGAACGTGGCTTCATCGACGAGGTGATCATGCCGCATTCCTCGCGCCGCCGCATCGCCCGCGCTTTCGCATCGCTGCGCAACAAACAGGTGACGACGCACTGGAAGAAGCATGACACGATCCCGCTTTAGGAACGGCAGTTGAAATGGATTCAATAATTCTGAAGGGAGCGTCAAAAGGGTTGCGCATTGCGGCAGGTCTGGAGCGGCTGTCCTATATCCCTTGAGTACCCGTTGACGCTCCCCTGCAAGAAGGACCGATTTTCATGACCGACACCGAGAAATTCCCGCCCGAGAAGAACCTCCCCGCCGGCTATGTGCCACCGAAAACGTGGACCTGGGAACCCGGCAATGGCGGCGCCTTCGCCAGCACCAACCGGCCCGTCGCAGGCCCCACCCATGAAAAGGAGCTGCCGGTCGGCAGGCACCCGCTGCAGCTCTATTCGCTGGGCACGCCGAACGGCGTGAAGGCGACGATCATGCTGGAGGAGCTTCTGGCCGCCGGCCTCACCGACGCCGAATACGATGCCTGGCTGATCAGGATCGGCGATGGCGACCAGTTCGGCTCCGGCTTTGTCGAGGTCAATCCAAACTCGAAGATCCCGGCCATGATGGACCATGCGCCGAAGGGCGGGGGAAAGCCGCTACGCATCTTCGAATCCGGCTCCATCCTCGTCTATCTCGCGGAAAAATTCGGCGCCTTCCTGCCGGGCGATCCGCGCGACCGCACGGAAGCCCTCAACTGGCTGTTCTGGCAGATGGGATCCGCACCCTTCGTCGGCGGCGGCTTCGGGCATTTCTTCGCCTATGCGCCGATGAAGATCCAGTACGCCATCGACCGCTATGCGATGGAAACGAAGCGCCAGATGGACGTGCTGAACCGGCACCTTGCCGACAACGAGTACATGTCGGGCACCGACTACACGATCGCCGACATGGCGATCTGGCCCTGGTACGGCCGGCTGGCGCTGGACGATTCCTATCCCGATGCGGGGCCCTTCCTGTCGGTACAGGAATACGAACATGTCCAGCGCTGGGCAAAGCAACTCGGGGCGCGGCCGGCCGTACAACGCGGCGTTATGGTCAACCGCACTTCGGGTGATCCGTCCAGCCAGTTGCACGAGCGTCACGACGCGTCGGACTTCGAAACGAAGACGCAGGACAAGTAAGGCATAAGGAGACGAGGATGGCGAACCTGCCCGACATGACGAAACACCGCGGTTTTCCCTCCGGCATGCCGGGCACCGGCGTGCAGTTCACCATCCGCCGCGCCAACCCGAAGGGGGTGACGCCGATCAAGGCGCTGCCCCGCCGGGGACGACCGGGCACCAAGGAACACCGGATCGACGCTGCTTTCCTGCATGCGCTCTGGCATCATTTCGGTGACGAACCCTTCGAGCGCGGCAATCTCGACGCCGCCCGCCTCAACCTGCTCTTCGGCCGCGAGGTGGTCGCGGCGGAAAAGGATTTCGATCCGCTGTCCTATGAGGCGCTGCTGGTGATCAACGAGAAGGTTGCGCGGCAGAATTTCCCGGAATCGTTCGACGACGTGTTCGAGGTGTAGCCGTGGCGATCTCCAAAATCCTTATCGCCAATCGTGGCGAGATCGCCTGCCGGGTCATCCGCACCGCCCGTAAAATGGGCATCGCCACCGTCGCCGTCTATTCTGATGCCGATGCCAATGCGCTGCATGTGCGAGAAGCGGACGAGGCTGTGCATATCGGTCCCGCGCCCTCTTCGCAGTCCTATATCGTCATCGACAGGATCCTCGAGGCCATCCGTCAGACCGGCGCCGATGCGGTGCATCCGGGCTACGGCTTCCTGTCGGAAAATCCCGCCTTTGCCGAGGCGCTGGAAAAGGAAGGCGTCACCTTCATCGGTCCCCCGGTCAACGCCATCCAGGCGATGGGCGACAAGATCACCTCCAAGAAGCTCGCGGCGGAGGCCGGGGTCTCCACCGTGCCCGGACACATGGGCCTGATCGAGGACGCCGAGGAGGCGGTGAGAATTTCCGCATCCATCGGCTATCCCGTCATGATCAAGGCGTCCGCCGGCGGCGGCGGCAAGGGCATGCGCATCGCCTGGAACGATGCGGAAGCGCGAGAGGGTTTCCAGTCGTCGAAGAACGAGGCGAAGAACTCCTTCGGCGACGACCGCATCTTCATCGAGAAGTTCGTCACCGAACCGCGCCATATCGAAATCCAGATGCTCGGCGACAGGCACGGCAACGTGCTCTATCTGGGCGAGCGTGAATGCTCCATCCAGCGCCGCAACCAGAAGGTCATCGAGGAGGCCCCCTCGCCCTTCCTCGACGAGGCGACGCGCAAGGCGATGGGCGAGCAGGCCGTCGCGCTGGCAAAAGCGGTCGGCTACCATTCGGCCGGCACCGTCGAATTCATCGTCGACGGCAGCCGCAACTTCTACTTCCTCGAAATGAACACCCGCCTGCAGGTGGAGCATCCGGTCACGGAACTCGTTACCGGCATCGACCTCGTGGAGCAGATGATCCGTGTCGCCGCCGGCGAAAGGCTTTCCTTCGGCCAGGACGATGTCCGGCTGAACGGCTGGGCGCTCGAAAGCCGGCTTTATGCGGAAGATCCCTACCGCAACTTCCTGCCTTCCATAGGCCGGCTCACCCGCTATCGGCCGCCGGCGGAGGGCAAGCAGGCGGGCGGAACGATCGTGCGCAACGACACCGGCGTCTTCGAGGGCGGCGAGATCTCCATGTATTACGACCCGATGATCGCCAAGCTCTGCACCTGGGCACCGGACCGGCTGGCGGCGATAAGCGCCATGAGCGATGCGCTCGACGATT
>DASUPM010000087.1:0-3931 GCA_036281095.1 Pseudorhizobium sp. | reverse complement strand
GATACGATTTCCATCACCAGTGGCGACGCGGGCGCAGTCGCCCGTTTCGCCAATCTCTACAACAGGCTCAACGGTGGTCTCCTCAACATCTCGTTGAAAGCGCAGCGCGAAGACCTGTGGAGCGGCTCGATCGACGTAAGGAATTTTTCGCTGGTCAACGAGGCGCGCCTGCAGTCGCTTGTCTCGACGCCGGTGGGCGAGCAGCAGCGGAGCCTGAACGCGGCGGTCAAGCGGGACATCGATGTCAGTTCCGCCAAATTCCAGCGGGGATTTGCACGCGTGGTCTATCGCGACAGCGTGCTGTCCGTCGAGAACGGGGTGGTCCGCGGGGAACAGATCGGCGCGAGCTTCCAGGGCGTCCTGCGCGATGCGCGGGGCAACATGGAGATGACCGGCACCTTCATGCCCGCCTACGGGCTGAACCGCCTGTTTGCGGAACTTCCGATCATCGGAGCCATCCTCGGAAACGGGAGAGACCGCGGCCTCCTGGGAATCACCTTCAAGATGGAAGGCCCCTTCGAAAAGCCCCGCTTGACCATCAATCCGCTGTCGATCATCGCGCCGGGAATCTTCCGGCAGATCTTCGAGTTCCAGTAGCCGCCAGGCAGAACGAGAAAGGGCCGCGCGAGGCGGCCCTTTGACGGTTTTGGGTTGGGTGCGGTCACGCCGGGCGCACGAGCATGTGCTTCTTCTTGCCGAGCGACAGCTTGATGATGCCGTCGTCGGTGACTTCGCCAGTGCCGATCACCTTGCGTTCATCGGAGACGGCGGCATCGTTGATGCGGATCGCGCCACCCTGCACGTGGCGGCGGGCCTCGCCGTTCGAGGAGGCAAGGCCGGCGCGGACGACGAGCGCGAGCAGACCGATGCCGGTTTCGAGTTCGGCCGCGGGGACATCGATCGACGGCAGGTTCTCCGACAGCGCACCTTCCTCGAATGTCTTGCGGGCGGTTTCTGCCGCCTCATCGGCCGCCGCGCGACCGTGCAGGATCGCGGTGACCTCGGTGGCAAGGATCTTTTTCGCCTCGTTGATCTCCGACCCGCCGAGCTGGGCGAGCTTCTCGATCTCGGCCATCGGCAGCGTGGTGAACAACTTCGCAAAACGGATGACGTCGGCATCCTCCGTGTTGCGCCAGTACTGCCAGAAGTCGTAGACCGGCAGAAGATCCTTGTTCAGCCACACGGCTCCCGATGCCGACTTGCCCATCTTGGCGCCGGAGGAGGTCGTCAGAAGTGGCGAGGTCAGCGCGGAGAGCTGCGGTGTCCCCATCCGGTGACCGAGATCGATGCCGTTGATGATGTTGCCCCACTGGTCCGACCCGCCCATCTGCAGTCGCGTGCCGTAACGCTTGTTGAGCTCCACGAAATCATAGGCCTGGAGGATCATGTAGTTGAACTCCAGGAAGGACAGCGACTGTTCCCGGTCGAGCCGGGTCTTGACGCTGTCGAAGGAAAGCATGCGGTTGACCGAGAAATGCCGTCCTACGTCGCGCAGAAACTCGAGATAGTTCAGCGGACGCAGCCAGTCGGCATTGTTGATCATCAACGCCGGGTTCTGCTTGCGGTCGTAGTCGAGGTAGTTGGCGAAGACGTGCTTGAGCGAGGTGATGTTGTCCTCGATCATGTCGACGGTCATCAACTTGCGCGCCTCTTCCTTGAAGGAAGGATCGCCCACCATGCCGGTGCCGCCGCCCATCAGCGAGATTGGCTGGTGACCGGTCGCCTGCAGCCAGTGCAGCATCATGATCTGCGTGAGATGGCCGACGTGAAGGCTGGATGCCGTCGGATCATAGCCGATATAGGCCGTCACGGTTTCCTTGGCGAACAGTTCGTCGAGACCTGCCTCGTCGGAGATCTGGTGAATGAAGCCGCGCTCGTCGAGCGTACGGAGGAAATCGGACTTGAACCTGGACATCTCTCTTCTCTGCGGATGTGTTTTTGTTTGCGGGGCGGCGTCTAGCACTGTTTCCGAGCATAATCACTTCAAAACTGATTCTGGGTCCCATCAATGAGCGGAATGAAGACGGCGATAGGAATGATGAGCGGCACGTCCATGGACGGCATCGACGTCGCCCTTTTGCGCACCGACGGGCAGGGGAGGGTCGAGCGGGGGCCTTTCCTGGGCATACCTTACGATCCCGCTTTTCGAGGAATCCTGAAGCAGGCGCTGGAGGATGCGCGGGCGATAAGCGGACGCTCCGACCGGCCGGGCTGCCTCGCGTCTGCCGAGGGTGAGCTGACGCGACGACATGCCGAAGCGCTGCATCGCTTCCTCGGCATGTCGAGCCTTTCTCTCCACGACGTGGATGTGGTCGGCTTCCATGGCCAGACGGTACTGCATCGTCCGGACGAGGGGCTGACGGTGCAGCTCGGCGACGGCCAGCTGCTCGCGGATCTGACCGGGCTTCCTGTCGTTTTCGACATGCGTGCCAACGACATGGTTCATGGAGGCCAGGGGGCGCCACTGGTGCCGGCCTACCATGCCGCGCTCGCCGAGGTTCTGGAGGCGCGGGAGCGGCCGATCTGCTTCGTCAACATCGGAGGCATCTCGAACCTGACCTTTGTCGGGAGCGGCGGCGAGATCATCGCATTCGACAGCGGCCCCGGGAATACGCTGATAGACCAGTGGGTGGAGGCGCATGCCGGCATACCCTTCGACCAGGACGGACGGATCGCTTCCGAGGGACAGGTTCTTCCGCAGGTGGCGGACCGCTATCTGTCCAACCCCTTCTTCACGGCCGCCGCCCGCCGATCTCTGGATCGCAATGACTTCCTTCCTCCGCGTGGGGACGAGGCAGAGCTGGCCGACGGCGCCCGCACGCTTGCCTATGTGGCGGCGGCGGCAATCATGATGTCCGCCCGTCATCTTCCGGAAACCCCGCGTCTCTATGTCGTCTGCGGCGGCGGACGGCTCAATTCCATTCTGATGGGCGACCTCGCGAGGCTTGCCGAAGAGCAAGGAGCGCGGGTCGTTTCCGCTGAGGAGGCGGGTTTCGACGGCGACGCCATGGAGGCCGAGGCCTGGGCATATCTGGCTGTAAGGGCAATGCACGGGCTGCCGCTGACTTTTCCCGACACGACCGGTGTCTCTGATCCGGTGACAGGAGGTGTCTCGTGCCACCCCCGGAGAACCGGCTGGCCTTGATCCAGCCAGCTTTCCTGTTAACGTTTGATTGGGGCCGCGGGTATAAGCTCATCCGGGCAAATTCATCGAAGCTTGCGGGCTGCCGTCGGGACCGGCAAATATGAACGGCACAAACTTCTTCCTGGGGATGAATTTCGTCATCGCCATGTCCTTTTGTGTCGTGTTCCTCGTCGTTTCCACGCGAAGCCGGTTGAAGGCCGCAGTGCAGTGGATCGCCGCCGGTTTTGCCGTCGCCTCGCTCTCGACCCTCTTCGAACTCTCCGTCGCCCATACCGAATGGGTGAAGATCTCTGCGATCGGCGCCTTTGCGAGCGTTCTGGGTGGACTGATCCTCCTCCGGATCGGGGTTGCCCGGCTCTATGACGACCGCATAAGTCTTGCCGGCTATGGGATATTCTTCCTGGTCTGGGTGATCGCCGATCTTTTGATCTACGATCTGCCGAGGGGGACCCCGCTCCACGCTTTTACCTATCAGGCGCCCTTTGCCCTGCTGGGGTTTTCGGCTGCCCTCTCCGTGGCGCGAGCGGGACGCCGTCTCCCGATCGACTGGGTGCTGGCAGGGTTGCTTGCGGCGACCGGACTGCATTTCATAGGCAAGGCCTGGCTCGCGGTTGAGGTGGGTGCCGGTACCACCGCGAAGGACTATATCCAGACGAATTATGCGATCATCTCACAGAGCGCGACAGGCGTGATGGTGGTGACCGTCGGGCTCATGCTCCTTGCCGTGCTCGTCCTCGAGATCATGGCGGACGAGAGGAGCAGGTCGGAGACGGATCTGTTGTCGGC
>DASUPM010000086.1:0-2081 GCA_036281095.1 Pseudorhizobium sp. | reverse complement strand
AGCCAGCCCGCCCGTTTGCGATCGCCGGTGCCGTTCCTTCCGGCAAGTCCTTCTTCGGATGCGGCACGATCAGTGTGACGGAACCGTTGGGCAAGTCGTGGTGAGCCACGCACCGAGATCCTTTCGAAGGCATCGTCCTTGAGGCGCTTGATCAACTTGCGGCCGTCGCGTTCCATGTCCGCTGCGTGCGGATCTATACGCACCTTCCCCCTCATCGCACCGGCCCGTAAAGCGTGTCGGCCCGCTTCTGGAAGGCATCCGCGAACATCCGAAAGCCGCGGTCGAACATCGCGCCCATCAGCGCTCCGAGGATACGGCTCTTGAACTCGTAATCGATAAAGAAATGCACCGTCGAGCCGCCGCCTTCCAGCGGCTCGAAGCGCCACTCGTTGGTCAGGTAGCGGAACGGACCATCGAGGTACTTCACGTCGATCGTCGTCTCGTCCGGTTTCAGCAGCACCTGCGTGGTGAATGTCTCCCGGATCGCCTTGTAGCCGACGGTCATGTCGGCGACGAGAACCGTGCGGCCGTCCCGTTCCCGCCGCGAGCGCACCGTCAGGGCTTCGCAAAGCGGCAGGAATTCCGGATATTTCTCGACGTCGGCGACGAGCGCGAACATCCTGTCCGGCGCGTGATTGGTCCGCCGCGTGGTTTCGAACTTGGGCATCAGCCGGCGGCGGCGGGGCGGGCTTTGCCGAGTTGCGCCTCCCGGGCGGCCCGCAACCTCGCGAAATCGTCGCCGGCATGGTGCGAGGAGCGGGTCAGCGGGCTCGACGACACCATCAGGAAGCCCTTGGTATAGGCCACCGTCTCGTAGGACTTGAATTCCTCCGGCGTCACGAAGCTCATCACCTTGTGGTGCTTGCGGGTCGGCTGCAGGTACTGGCCGATGGTGATGAAATCGACATCCGCTGTTCTGAGGTCGTCCATCAACTGCAGGACTTCGTTCCGCTCCTCGCCGAGGCCCACCATGATGCCGGATTTGGTGAACATGGTCGGATCCAGTTCCTTCACCCGCTGCAGAAGGCGGATGGAGTGGAAGTAGCGGGCGCCGGGACGGACGGTGAGGTAGTTGCCCGGCACCGTTTCCAGATTGTGGTTGAAGACGTCCGGCTTGGCCGCGACGACCCGCTCCAGCGCGCCCGGCTTCTTCAGGAAGTCCGGGGTCAGGATCTCGATCGTCGTCAGCGGGGAGGCCGCGCGGATCGCCCAGATCACCTTCTCGAAGTGCTCCGCGCCGCCGTCGTCCAGATCGTCCCGGTCGACCGACGTGATGACGACGTGGCTGAGGCCCATCTGCTTGACTGCCTTGGCGACGTTCTCCGGCTCATCCTGATCCAGCGCGTTCGGCTTGCCGGTCGCGACGTTGCAGAAGGCGCAGGCCCGGGTACAGATCTCGCCCATGATCATGAAGGTGGCGTGCTTCTTGTCCCAGCATTCGCCGATGTTCGGGCAGCCGGCTTCCTCGCACACCGTCACCAGCTTGTGCGAGCGCACGAGGTCGCGTGTCTCCATGTAACCCTTGGAAACCGGCGCCTTCACGCGGATCCATTCCGGCTTGCGCATCACTTCCGTATCCGGGCGATGTGCCTTCTCCGGATGGCGGACGCGCTTTGCCTCTTCCGTCGCGGTTCTATCGAGAATGGTGACCATCAACTACCTGCCTTCGCCGCCCGGGCGGCTGCCGTCAACGACGGACGAGTTTCGCGAGGAATAGCAGAACGCAGGAGCCGATGAAACCTGTCACCAGGAAACCCAGCCATCCGCCTGCAACATGGATGTCGGCGCTCTCGAAAGCGGCACTCGCCACAATCGCCCCGACGATACCGATGAAGATGTTCATGAAGATGCCGTAGCGCATGTCCATGAACTTGCCGGCGAGCCACCCCGCCAGGCCGCCAATGATGATCGCTGCAAACCAGCCCACGCCCATGCAATATCCCCTAAATAGGCCGCTTGAGCGGCTACCAACATATGGGCGACGGCGCGCCCGATCACAACGGTCTCGCGGCTTCCGGCGTGGGGACTGCCCCTCATCCGCCTGCCGGCACCTTCTCCCCGCCTGCGGGGAGAAGGACTTA
>DASUPM010000085.1:0-4476 GCA_036281095.1 Pseudorhizobium sp. | reverse complement strand
ACCTGCGGCCGCGGAAATTCGGCATCGGGTTGGATTTGCGCCAGACGATGTCGTTCAGCACCCAGAAGCCGAGGTCCTGCATGATGGCGCCCACGCGGAAGATGTTGTGATAGGAGCCGATCACCCAGATGGTGCCGTTCGGCTTCAGCACGCGGCGGCAGGCGAGCAGCCAGGCGCGGGTGAAGGCATCATAGGCCTGGAAGGATGCAAACTGGTCCCAGTCGTCGTCGACGGCATCGACCAGCGACTGGTCCGGCCGGTGAAGCGCACCGCCGAGCTGGAGATTGTAGGGAGGATCGGCAAAGATCGCATCGACCGAATGATCGGGCAGCGCCTCCAGCGCCGCGACGCAATCGCCCTTGATGATGGTATTGAGCCAGGTGCCCGGCCGACCCTGCTGACGCAGATCGGCAAGCGGAAGGACTGCTGCCATGGGATACTCGCTGTTACGCTTACTCGGCTACGATTTACTGAACGTTATGGTTACCTATGTTGGTTACCAAAGGCTGAAGGGGGCGGCTGAAATCGGGAAAAGTTCGCACGAGGGATAATGTCTTGCGTTTTGAACCGGCAGGCGGCTCAACGCCACTGTCGGCTGAACGGGTGGCTAATTACTGACATCTATTGCCATCCACCGACGTCTACCGCATGCTGCTGCAGAACAAGGAAGTTGCCATGCCTAATGTTGCCCTCGGAAATCACTATGAGGAGTTCATCAAGAAGCAGTTGGAGTCCGGCCGCTACAACAACGCTAGTGAAGTGGTCCGTGCCGGCTTGCGACTGCTGGAGGACCACGAGGCCGCGCGTCAACGGTGGCTCGATGAAGAAATCCCAGCCCGCTATCAGGACATCCTGAGCGATCCCTCCATAGCTGTCCCGGCCAAAACCGTGCGGATGCGTTTCGAGGCGAAGCGCCGCGGGCAGTCGGCGGAAACCAAATAGGCATGGTCTACCGCATCATCTATCACCCGCAAGCTGAAGCCGAACTCGACAAACTCTACGTCGATATCGCCGCGGCCGCGGGAACCAGGATCGCTGGTGACTTCGTGGACGGCGTTATAACCTTTATCGAAAACCTGGATACTTTTCCCGAACGCGGCACGGTGCGCGAGAGCAAGGTACCGGGCCTGCGGATCGTTGGTTATCGCCGCAGTGTCAGCCTCGCCTTCTCAGTGCACGACAATTCCGTTTTCATCCTCGGCGTGTTCGCACATGGCCGCGACATCAACGACAATGTTCTTGAAGATCGGAGTTTCCAGGAGTAAGCCGCGCCCGATACCGTCCGTTGCCCGCCGGATGGCTTCTCCTCACCCCGCATGCATCGCCTTGCTGTCCTCCGGCGCCTGATCGCGCTCGAACATGCCGTAGTCGCGGAGCACGTTGCCGATCCGGAGGCGGTAGTCCGCGAAGATGCCGTTCCTGCCTGCCTGCTGCGCGGCCCGATGCGCCTCGAGATTTCGCCACTGCCGGACGGCCTCCTCGTCGCGCCAGAAAGACAGCGACAGGATCTTGCCGCGCAGTGTGAGGCTTTCGAACCTCTCGATGGAGATGAAGCCGTCGATCTTCTCCAACTCCCCGCGGAGTTCCCCCGCAAGATCGAGATACCTGTGGCGCTCTCCCATATAGGGCACGACTTCGAAGATGACGGCGATCATGGCTTCACCAATGGGCTGTGCGGCAGGGACACCTTCTTCAGGAAGATGCGGTCTTCCCTGAGGATGAAGCGCTCCCGCCGTGCGAATTCGTAATTCTGCCGGCCCAGGCTATCTTCGGCGAGACGCGCGCGATAGGCCTCGTAAGCGGCAAGGCTCTCGATATTGTAGACGCCGTAGGCGGTGGTAGCCGATCCTTCGTGGGGACCGAAATAACCGATGAGGTCGGCACCGCAGCGGGGAATGGCTTCGCCCCAGTTGCGGCTGTATTCGGCGAAGGCGTCCTTGCCGAAGGGATCGATCTCGTAGCGGATGAAGCAGGTAATCACGGAAATCTCCTTGTGTTGCTGCCTCACGATAGCGCCTTGCAGGACATGAATGCTTCGGCTACGGTCGAAGTATGAAAGAAGGCCCCGACATAGCCCGCATCGGCACACTGATCGGCGATCCGGCCCGCGCGAACATGCTGACCGCCCTGATGAGCGGACAGGCGCTGACCGCCACCGAACTGGCGCAGGCTGCCGGCGTCACGCTGCAGACGGCAAGCGCCCATCTCTCCAAGATGGAAGACGGAGGCCTGGTATCCCAGCGCAAGCAGGGACGGCACCGCTATTTTGCACTCGCCGATGCGGCAACCGGGACATTGCTCGAAGCGATCATGGGATTTGCGGCAAGCCGCGGCCACCTGCGTCACCGGCCGGGGCCGAAGGATCCCGCGCTCCGCAAGGCCCGCGTCTGCTACGACCACCTGGCCGGCGACTATGGCGTTCGCATGCTCGACAGCCTGGTGCACCGGGGCGCCATCACCAGTGAAGGCGACCACCTGACGGTGACGGAGCAAGGCCAAACGGAATTGCTAGAGATCGGGATCGACGTCGCTTCGCTGCACTCGAACCGGCGGCCGCTCTGCAAGTCCTGCCTCGACTGGAGCGAGCGCCGGTCGCATCTCGCGGGCACACTGGGAAAGGCGCTGCTGTCGCATTTTCTGGCGGAAGGCTGGGCGCGCCGCAGCGATGACAGCCGGGCAATCCATTTCACGAAGGCGGGCGAAGGCCGCTTTTTGGCCCTCTTTCCATTGGAATAGGGGCTTCCCACATTGTGGCCGGCGCCCTCCTCGTGTAGAGCGCCCTCGTTTTTCACTCCATCAAGAGCATTTCCATCATGAGCGGTTTCGACCTCATCATCTTCGATTGCGACGGCGTGCTCGTCGATTCAGAGATCATCGCAGCACAGGTCGAGGCGAGGCTGCTGACGGACGCGGGTTATCCCATCAGCGTCGAGGAGATGGCGGAGCGTTTCGCGGGCATGACCTGGCGCAACATCCTTCTGCAGGTGGAGAAGGAAGCCGACATTCCGCTTTCCGCCTCGCTCCTCGACAAGTCGGAAAAGCTGCTCGACGCACGGCTCGCCAGGGACGTGAAGGTCATAGAGGGGGTGAAGTTCGCACTCGCCCGGCTTTCCACGCCGCGCTGCATCTGCTCCAATTCGAGCACGCACCGGCTGGACATGATGCTGGAGAAGGTCGGCCTCAAGCCCTACTTCGCGCCCCACATCTACTCCGCGAAGGATCTCGGTCCGGACCGGGTGAAGCCGAAGCCCGACATCTTCCTGCATGCCGCCAGCCAGTTCGGCGTGGCGCCGGGCAAGGTTCTGGTTGTGGAGGATTCCGTCCACGGCATCCATGGCGCACGTGCCGCCGGCATGCGTGTGGTCGGCTTCACGGGGGCATCCCACACCTATCCGAGCCACGCCGATCGCCTGACGGACGCCGGCGCGGAAACCGTGATCGCCCGGATGATGGATCTTCCCGCGGTCGTCGCGGCGCTGAGCGAATGGGCCGAAGCTCTTTAGGCGAAGGCTAGGTCTTAGAACCCGTTTCGAACCCGAGGCGGACGCGGGTGAAGCGCGACGCGCCGCCCTGGGCGTTGGGGATTTGCACGTCAGGCTTGCTGAAGATGAACTGGGTTCCGCCGGCGGGCATTTCGACCGGGAAGCTCACCTTCTGGGAATAGATGACGTTGTCGCCATCCACCACCTCGACCAGCACCGGAAGCGTGATCTGACCCGCCGTCGCAGCCGGGCCGGCGACAACCCGCCCCTGCGCCACGACATTGATGGTCATGGTGGTCTCATTGGCCGTGCACTGGCGCGTCGCCTGGGCAAGCGAGGCCTGGTAGACGAGCTTTTCCGGATCGTCCTGGCCGCCGCGAGCGTAAACCTGGTGTACGGCGGACTCTTCGCGCATCACCACCGGGGGGCAAAAGGCCTGGACGACCGGGGTCACCGGCTCGGCCGATGCGGCGGGCGCCGCAGCCGACGTGAGGCCCGAGGTCGGGGATGACGAATTGCAGCCGGCGACAAGAGCCAGAAGAGAAACCGATAAAAGCGTGCGCGTCACTGTGCCAAACACTGAACTCAATCCCCTCAACATCCATCTCTTTGCTTGCCGTCGGCAGGCCGAAGATGATCCCTTCCGGCCTTTCGCAGCCAATTTTCATGGTCCATATCAGCGGCGCAAACAAAAATCGATTAGGGATTCAAGGTCGTGGAATACATTTCTACCCGCGGAGAGGCTCCCGCTCTCGGCTTCCGTGACGCATTGCTGGCCGGACTTGCAAGGGATGGCGGCCTTTACCTGCCTCGCGAGTGGCCGGTAATGACGAAGCGGGAAATCCGCGGCTTGCGCGGCAAGCGGTATCAGGAGATCGCCTTCGAAATCCTCCACCGCTTCACCGGGGAGGAAATCCCGGCAGACAGCCTGCGCTCGATGATCGAGGAGGCCTATGCGACCTTCCGCCATCCGGCGGTGGTTCCTCTCGTCCAG
>DASUPM010000084.1:0-5020 GCA_036281095.1 Pseudorhizobium sp. | reverse complement strand
CGCGAAGGAGATCGTGGAAGTGCACGATGCCGACCGGCAGCCTGTTCTCGTCGGTGACGATCAGCGCCGAGATGTTGTGCTTGTTGAGAAGCGCCATAGCCGTCGTGGCCAGCGTCTCTTCTCCCACCGTCTTCGGAGATTTGGTCATGATGTCGTCGACGATCATGGCGCCGAGATTGAGGTTCAGGCCGCGCGCCAGGTCCCCGTCCGTCACGATGCCGCACAGGCCGCCGTCCTCGTCGAGGACGCCGACGCAGCCGAACCGCCGCTCGGAAAGCACCATGACGGCATCGGGCAACGGCGTTCCCTTCGCCACCAGTGGAATACGGTCTCCGGTGTGCATGACGTCGCGCACATGGCTCAGCATCGCGCCGAGCTTGCCGCCCGGATGGAATACGCGGAAATCGAGCGCGGTGAAGCCGCGCGCCTCCAGAAGGGCTACGGTCAGGGCATCGCCCAGCGCAAGTTGCATCATTGTCGATGTCGTCGGCGCCAATCCGTGCGGACAGGCCTCCTGCTCCTTCGGCAGCAGGAGAACGACATCCGCCTCGCGCGCCAGCGTCGATACTTCGCCGGCGGTAAGCGCGATGAGCGGAATGGAGAAGCGCCGGCAATAGGCGACGATGCTCTGCAATTCCGCGGTCTCTCCGCTCCAGGAAACCGCCAGCACCGCATCGTCGCGGGAGATCATGCCGAGATCCCCGTGCCCCGCTTCGGCCGCATGCACGAATGAGGCGGGCGTGCCCGTGGAGGCGAGCGACGCGGCAAGCTTGGCGCCGATATGGCCGCTCTTGCCGACCCCGGTGATGATGACACGGCCCGCAAGCGGCAAGATCAGTTCGATGGCACGCTGGAACGACTTTCCAAGCCCGTTCTGCAGCGCCGTCTCCAGCGACTCCAGGCCTTTTCTCTCGATCCCGATCGTCCGCAACGCGGACTCGACGACGTCCATTTCCACCGGTTTCAGCGCGCTCTTGGTCATGAGCGGCATGTAATACTTTTGCCAAATGAAGTCCACCGGCTTGGCCGGGAGGAAAGAGGCCGGCGCGACACCAAGTATTAACCACACCGCTTTACCTTCGGGTAACGATCGCAGGGGACCGGGCTGGCGGATGATGGACATGGAGCGGCACAGCGGACGATCGGCTCCGCGCCGGCGGACCTTTGCGCTCCTGCTGGCCTGCTCGGCCATGGTTTTCCCCGCCTTGGGCTACGCGCAGAGCCTTTATCCATCTTCGAGCACATCGTCGAACGACGAGCGGCAGGACGAGCTTTTCCCGGCCGCCGCCCCGCGTCCCGAAGGAACCTGGACCTCGGCACCGCCCGTCGGCGTCACCCCTTTGAGAGGTTTGCCGGCTTCCGCCGCTACCGGCCCCGACATCCTACCGTCCCCTGGTCTTGTTGCGGGAACGGCTCCCACGGCAACACGCGGCGAAACCGCGGAGGGGACGGAGGCGGCAGATGACGCGGTCCTCGTCACCGGTGCCACCACGGCCGGCAACGCCACGCCGGTGAACGATCCGCCCTATGTCGAGGACCTCGACCAGTCCTACGAAGACCTGCTCAATCCGCCCGCCGACGAGGTCGGCGGTGGAGAGATCCCAGCCGAGCCGGCCGACCCCACGGGCATCCGCCTCGGCACCCTGCTCCTGCGTCCCTCCGTCAGCCACTCGCTCAATCAGGAGACCATCCGCGACGGGAACACGGAAAACCGGCGCAACTATCTCGGCACCACCATTCGCGGCACGCTGACCTCCGATTGGGCCCGTCACGAACTCTCCGTCACCGGCGAAGCGGTCATCGAGCGCAATCTCGACGGCGGCGAACAGCCCAAGCCGGAGGGCCAGATCGACGGCAACCTGCGGCTCGACCTCGCCGGTGACACCATCGTCAACATAACGGCCGGCTACGATTTCGAGCGCGAGGACAACAACGACCCGAACGCGATCGGCGGCGCGACGGCGCAGTCAGGCGTCCATCAGTTCAATGGCGGCCTGACGCTGGAGCGCGATGGCGGCATTCTCCGCGGGCTCGCCGGACTTGGCATCAGCCGGGAGATCTACGGAGACGCGGAACTGCAGGACGGCTCGAGCCTCGACCTCAGCGACCGCGACCGCACGATGATCGATGGCCGCCTGCGCCTCGGCTACGAAATCTCGCCGGCACTGATCCCCTTCGTGGAGGTCAGGGGCGGACGCTCCTTTTACGATGAGACGAGGGACTCCGCCGGCTACGAGCGCTCCTCATGGACCTATGGCGGCCGGGGCGGCCTGGAATTCGACTTGAGTGAAAAGCTGAGAGGCGAATTCGGTCTCGGCTACGAGCGCGTCGAGTACGACGACAGCCGTCTTGCCGCGCTGGACGGCATCACTCTCGACGGACGAACCCTCTGGTCGCCGCGCCGCGGGACCGATGTCGAACTGGCGCTGCGTACGACGCTGCAGGACGCCACCGCGCCCGGCGCAAGCGGCTGGGTGGAGTATAATCTCGCCGCGACCCTGACGCACCAGTTGCGGCACAACCTGGTCGGGCGGCTGACCGGCGGCGCGACACAGCGCGAATTCCCCGACGCTGCCGATGAGACCACCTGGATCACCGGGGCCGGCCTCACCTGGAACCTGAACCGCTATCTCGATCTGGAAGGCGCCGTCGAATACGAATACACGCAGCGCACCGGCAGTGACACCGAGACGCTGCGCGCCGGCCTCGGCCTCACGCTTCGCCGCTAAAGCGCCGGATCTGCCGGCGCTCCGACGTCGGTCAATGCAGGCCGAGCTTCGCCACCATCTCGCGAAGCGGTCCTTCTATCGCCGGCCGGATATCGCCCCGCTTCAGTGCGAAGGCCAGGTTGGCGAGAATGAAGCCGTCCTTGGCGCCGCAGTCGAAGGTCTGGCCCTTGAAGTGATAGGCGGCGAACTCCTGCTTGCCGGCAAGCGTCAGCATGCCGTCGGTCAGCTGGATTTCGTTACCGGCGCCGCGCTCCTGCGTTTCGAGGATGCTGAAGATCTCCGGCTGCAGGATATAGCGGCCGTTGATGTAGAAGTTGGACGGCGCGGTGCCCTTGGCCGGCTTCTCGACCATCTTGGTGACCTTGAAGCCCTCGCCCACCCGGTCGCCGACGCCGACGATCCCGTACTTGTGAGCCTGCTCGGGATCGCATTCCTCGACGGCCAGCACATTGCCGCCCGTCTGCTCGTAGAGCTCCACCATGCCCTTGAGGCAGCTTTTCTCCGAAGCCATGATCATGTCGGGCAGCAGCACCGCGAAGGGCTCGTTGCCGACGATGTCACGCGCGCACCAGACGGCGTGGCCGAGGCCGAGCGGCACCTGCTGGCGCGTGAAGCTGGCGGTGCCTGCGGTCGGCAACAGATCGGCGAGCAGGCTGAGCTCGGCATTCTTGTTGCGCTCGCGCAGCATCTGCTCCAGCTCATACTGAATGTCGAAATAGTCCTCGATGACGCCCTTGCCGCGCCCGGTGACGAAAACGAAATGCTCGATGCCCGCTTCGGCGGCCTCGTCCACCACATACTGGATGATCGGCTTGTCGACGACCGTCAGCATCTCCTTCGGCACGGCCTTGGTTGCCGGCAGGAAACGGGTGCCGAGCCCCGCGACTGGAAATACCGCCTTACGAATTCTCTTTTGCGCCACGCATACCTCCTGGGGCCGATGTCGTCGTCCCAATCACAATCCCGTCATTTAAGGCTGATTTTCGACCGTTTAACAACCGGTGTCCCCGCCTGACAATGTATGGTAAAGGGTTTGTTGACTCTGTCCTGTTATCCATTCGTTAATCCGGACGCCATGCTCGGTGAAGTATGAACTTGAAGAGCAACGGACACGACTGCCGATGACCATCTTTTCCACCAATCGCTTTCGCGGCCTCGCCCTTGCCCTGATCGCAGGGGCAGCCCTCGCGACCAGTCCCATAGATGCCCGAGCCGATGCGGGTTTCAAGTCTTGGGTGGCGAATTTCTACTCCACCGCCGCCAAGAGCGGCATCAGTCGCTCGACCTACGAAAAGGCTTTCGCCGGCATTACTGCGCCGGACAAGGCCGTCCTCGAAAAGGCTGCCTACCAGCCGGAGTTCAAGTCTCAGATCTGGGACTACCTGGACTCGCGCGTGAACCCTTATACCGTCAAGATCGGCCAGGAAATGCTGGCAAGGCACGGCCGCACGCTCGCCGCGCTGGAGAACCATTTCGGCGTGGACAAGCACGTCCTCCTGGCGATCTGGTCGATGGAGTCGAACTACGGCGCCGTGCTGGAGAAGCGTGACCGTCTCCATCACGTACCGCAGGCTCTCGCGACGCTGGCCTGGGGTGACCCGAAACGGGGCAAGTTCGCCCGCACCCAGCTGATCGCCGCGCTGAAGATCCTGCAGTCGGGGGAAATCTCTCCCCGTCACCTGACCGGCTCCTGGGCCGGCGCCATGGGTCATACGCAGTTCATCCCGTCGAGCTATCTCCTCTACAAGTTCGACGCCGACGGCAACGGCAGCGCAGACATCTGGAACTCCATTCCCGATGCGCTGGCCACCTCGGCGAACCTGCTCGCCAAGAACGGCTGGCAGACGGGCAAGACATGGGGTTATGAAGCCGTGCTGCCGCGCGGCGGCGCCAAATACGACGGCCAGACCAAGACCCTCGCCCAGTGGGCGGCCCTGGGCTTCTACCGGCCCAACGGCAAGGCCTTCCCGCGCCAGAGCGACCGGGCCGAGCTCAAGCTGCTCGGCGGCTCCAAGGGGCCGGCCTTCCTGATGACGCGCAATTTCTTCGTCATCAAGCGCTACAACGCCGCCGACAGCTATGCGCTGGGCGTCGGACTGCTGGCCGACCAGATCGCCGGTTATGGCGGAATGGAACAGCGCTGGCCCCGGCCGGAGGGGACCCTGGATGTGGCCGAAAAGTTCGAGCTGCAGACCAAGCTCAAGCAGCTCGGCTACTACGAGGGCGAGATCGACGGCAATTTCGGCTCCGGCTCGAAGGCTGCCATTTCCGCCATCCAGGAGCGTCTGGGC
>DASUPM010000083.1:0-2036 GCA_036281095.1 Pseudorhizobium sp. | reverse complement strand
GTACCGATCAGCACAAGCGTGACAGGACTTGGAACCCGCTGGGATCTATGCGACAAACCTGGAATTCGCCACAGACAGCTTGTGGAGCCTCGATCTCTTTCGCTGCGAGTCGTTGCTCCTCAAGAGCCACTTGGTGATGGTCGTGATGGATCAGTTTACCCGCAGGATCATCGGCTTTGCCGTTTGCGCCGGCGCGCTCGATGGGCCAACCGTCTGCCGCATGTTTGGCGACGCCATCGCTCGGGCACCGATCTTGCCGCGCTACCTGAGCTCCGATAACGATCCTCTGTTCGAGTTTCATCGCTGGAAGGCCAACCTACGAGTCCTTGCGCTGGCAGAAATCAAGACGGTGCCGGATGTCCCCTGCTCGCATCCGTTCGCGGAGAGACTCATCGGCACGATCTGGGGCGAGTTCCTCGATCTCGTGCCCTTCTGGAACGCGCACGACCTCAGCCGGAAGCTCGATGACTTTAAGCACTATTACAATCGAGCGCGCGTCCATCGCGCGCTCGCTGCCACAACACCGACGTCACCGTTCCATCGGCCATCGAATAGGCCAATTGAGTAGCTACCGGTGGGAGAGTCATTTCCGCGGCTTGTATCAATTGCCGACTGCGGCTTGACCGTCAATTCGCACCCAACAGGTCGTTCACAGGCTCTAGGGCGTGGCCCGGCCCGCAGGGCCACGCGCCGAAATCGGCGGCGGATCCTTGCAATTGTAGCTACATGTAGCTATATTGGCTCCCATGATTTCAACAGGCATCCGTGAGCTGAAGAACAACCTGAGCCACTACGTGCGCCAGATCGAAGCCGGCAAACGCGTCGCCGTCACGGCGCACGGTCGTGTGGTCGCCGAGCTCGTTCCACCTGCGGCGGGCACACGCGCCCGGCGCAGCCGGTACGACGAGCTCATCGCTGCGGGCATCATCGAGCCCGCAGCGGAGCCCGATGCACTTCCCCCGGGGTGGCCGGATATCCGCCTGCCGCCTGGCACTGCTGCCCAGTTGATCGATAGCGATCGTGGCGAGCCGTAGCGCGACTCAGTCGACTCGCCGCGGGGCCCGCCATCCGTCTGCCGCCAAGGCGGCCAAGGCCGCCGCCCCGACATTCAGATATGTCGAGACGAGCGCCTTGCTGGCGGCGCTCCTCGAGCAGGACGCCGCGGCGCGAAGTGCGCTGCGTGGCCGGCGGCGCATTACGTCCGCTCTGACATTCACGGAAGCTTCCCGCGCCCTCGTGCGCGCTCGTGTCGCAGGACGTTTGACGCCTGCCGATGAGCGCGCCGGGCTTCGCTGGCTGCAGAGGTTTCGACGCCGCTGCGATGTCGTTGCGGTCACGGACGCCGTGCTGGCACGTGCAGGCCGACCGTTCCCTGTTGAACCGATCCGCACGCTCGATGCCGTCCACCTCGCGACAGCAGAGCTGCTCGGCGAGCCGCCGCAGCTCATCACCGTCGTGACGCGAGACTCTCGCGTCATCGACAACGCGCGCGCCCTGGGATACGCGGTCGAATAGCCTGCCGCTAATGGGAACGCGAAGGTCAGCCGGGGCGTACGTAACTTCAAGAACGCCGCGGCTGTGCCGGCACTGTGAAGCCCTCGGTAGCCTTCGATGGAAAATGTTCGCGCTGAAGCGATTTGAACCTGAACAATCGTGGCGAGCCCGACCAGGTGCGAGTGTCCGTCACCGCTTGGAAGAGGAAGCAGGAGCAATCAGCAGGTCGTTCGGTGTGGAATATCGATGAGGTCAATCTAAGAGATTCAGGTACTTAAGTAAGGCGAAGTCCTTTGAATATTCCACGTTCGCCGCACCTGTTTTGCCGATTTATCAAGAGCTTGCGTCGGTTTTCGATCCGGACTGAAAATCCGCGTGTCGGTGGTTCGATTCCGCCCCTGGCCACCACTCCCACTGGGGTCCACTCCAGCCATCGGCCAGCGGCGAACCGGAGACGACTAGAGTCGTCGCGAATCGCACGTGAAGGCACTCAAATGCGCCGTACTTCTCTTCTCCTGTTGACTCTGATCCTTACTGTAATG
>DASUPM010000082.1:0-4448 GCA_036281095.1 Pseudorhizobium sp. | reverse complement strand
ACGGTCCCGGTCGGCCATCTCGCCAGCCTTGCCGACGGCCATCACGATGCGGCCCCAGTTGGCGTCCTCGCCCGCAGCCGCCGTCTTGACCAGCGGAGAATTGGCGATCGACAGCGCGACCGTCTTGGCCGCCGCATCCGTCTCGGCTCCCGTCACGGTGATTTCGAGCATCTTGGTCGCACCCTCACCGTCGCGGGCGACCTGAATTGCAAGGTTCTTCAGAAGATCATTGAGGGCTTCCCTGAAACCGACGAGCGCAGGATCGTCCGCATTCTCGACGCGCTTCTGGCCATCCGCTGCCGCAGCGCCGGTCGCAAACAGCATTAGCGTATCCGAGGTCGACGTATCGCTATCGACGGTCATCGAATTGAAGCTCGGGCCGACGCCGGCGGAGAGCAGGCTTTGCAGAACCGGCGAGGCGATGTCCGCGTCGGTTACCACGAAGGAGAGCATCGTCGCCATGTCCGGCGCGATCATGCCGGCACCCTTCGCGATGCCGTTGATCGTGACGGTGACGCCGCCGATTTCGGCGGTACGGGTGGCGACCTTCGGATAGGTGTCGGTCGTCATGATCGCCTTGGCGGCCTCGAGCCAGAAATCCCCGGTGCCGGTCTTGTTCATATCTCCGAGCACGCCAGCAAACTTCGTTGCGTCGAGTGGTTCGCCTATCACCCCGGTGGAGGCAAGATAGACCTCGTTCTCGCCGCAGCCTACCGCTTCGGCGGCAGACTTCGCCGTCAGTTCCGTCGCGGCCCTGCCCTTTAATCCCGTGAATGCGTTCGCATTGCCCGAATTGACGACCACGGCTCGAGCTTGCCCGTGCGGCAGGTTCGCCCGGCAGAAATCCACCGGAGCCGAAGGACATTTGGATTTGGTGAAAACCCCAGCCACGGCGGCAGGACGGTCAAAGACCATCAGCAGCACGTCGGTGCGGTTCTTGTATTTGATGCCTGCGGCGGCAGTCGCCATGCGCAGGCCGCGAAGCGCGGGCATTTCCGGATAGGATTTCGGGGCGAGAGGAGAAACGGAAGCGGACATTTCTGGGACCTGACGGGAATATGGAAGGGGCCCGGAAAACGGGCCCCTGTAATCTGAAGGTTATTGCTGCGTCGCTGGCTGTTCGCCTGAGGCAGGAGCAGCCTCCTGAGCCTTGCTGACGTCCTCATAGCCCTTGCGCAGGGCTTCGTCCATGATTTCGACCTTCTGCTCGGCCTTCGCCTTCTCGATAATGGCAAGATACTTGTCGCGCATGACGAGCTGGCGGACCTGCGGCTCTACCTGATCAAAGGCGGGCGGCTGGACATCGCGGCGGTCTTCGAGCTTGATCACATGGAAACCGAACTGCGACTTGACGGGGGTCTTGGTATAGGCGCCCTTTTCCAGGGCGAATGCCGCTTCCTCGAATTCCGGGACCATGCGTCCCTTGGAGAACCAGCCGAGGTCGCCACCGTCGGACTTGTTGGAATCTTCCGATTTCGCCTTGGCGAGTTCGGCGAAGTCCTTGCCCGCATCGAGCTCGGCGATGATCGCCTTGGCTTCTTCCTCGGTCTTCACGAGGATATGGCGTGCGTTCACCTCTTCCTGCTTCGGGAGAGCCGCAATTTCCTTTTCGTAGCGCGCCTTGACCTCATCCTCGGTCACCGCGTCCACCACATGCTTGCGGAAATAGGAATTATGCAGTTCGCGGTCCTTGATATAGTCCATCCGGCTCTTGAAGTCGTCGGTCTCGGCGATGCCTTCGTCGACGGCACCCTGGGCGAGCAGCTTCACGTCAATCGCGCCGGAGAGCGCCGCGACCCGCTTCTGCTCGTCCGGCAGCTGGGCAAGCTGCGGATCGAGGTTCTGGATGGCAATGTCGAGTTCCGACTGGCGGATCTCCATGCTGCCGACCTTGGCGACGACGGCATCCTCCTGCGAAAGGGCAGGGGCGGCAATGGAAACCGAGACGGCAAAGGCCGCCGCGGCGAAGAATTTGTGGCGCAACATCAAGTCACCTTTCGAGTATCGGGGAACCGGTCTCAGAAGCGCCTGATACCGGCGGGAATGCCTTCACAAACATCGGAATGTGGCCTTTGTGTATCGGCCGCTGCCGTTGACATCATTCGACCCCCCTCTTATCTGTCACGCAACTTTGCGTCCAGAGAGTTTCCGGGCGTAGCGGGCCGTTCGCCGTGCTCAAAACCCGGCCTGAGGCTTCGCGATCCTAAGTAAAGATGATGGGAAAGGACCATTCTGATGGTCAGCTTTGGCGGATTGGCCCGCAAACTCTTCGGCTCGGCGAACGAGCGTCGCATTCGTTCCTATAACTCCTCCGTAAATGCCGTCAACGCCCTCGAAGACACGATCAAGGCTCTATCGAACGCGGAGCTCGCGGCAAAGACGGCCGAGTTCCGCCAGCATCTGGCAGCCGGCAAGACGCTCGACGATATCCTGGTTCCGGCATTCGCCGCCGTTCGGGAAGCCTCCCGCCGTGTACTGGGCATGCGGCCATTCGACGTTCAGCTCACGGGCGCCATGATCCTCCACGACGGCGCCATCGCCGAGATGAAGACCGGCGAGGGCAAGACGCTCGTCGCGACGCTCGGCGTCTATCTGAACGCGCTGGCCGGCAAGGGCGTTCATGTGGTGACGGTCAACGATTATCTCGCCAGCCGCGACGCTGCCACGATGGGTCGCCTCTACGGCTTCCTCGGCCTGACGACCGGTGTGATCGTGCACGGCCTCAACGACGACCAGCGCCGCGCGGCCTATGCCTGCGACATCACCTATGCGACCAACAACGAACTCGGCTTCGATTATCTGCGCGACAACATGAAGTACGACCGCGGACAAATGGTTCAGCGCGGTCATAACTACGCCATCGTCGACGAAGTGGACTCCATCCTCGTGGACGAGGCCCGCACGCCGCTCATCATTTCCGGTCCGCTCGACGACCGGTCCGAACTCTACAACACGATCGACGCCTTCATACCGATGCTTTCGGAGGAAGACTACGAGATCGACGAGAAGCAGCGCTCGGCAAACTTCTCCGAAGTTGGCACGGAGAAGCTGGAGAACCTGCTGCGTCAGGCCGGTCTTCTGAAAGGCGAGAGCCTCTACGACGTCGAGAATGTCGCCATCGTCCACCACATCAACAACGCGCTGAAGGCCCACAAGCTCTTCACCCGCGACAAGGACTACATCATCCGCAATGGCGAAATCGTCATCATCGACGAGTTCACCGGCCGCATGATGCCGGGCCGCCGTTACTCGGAAGGCCAGCACCAGGCGCTCGAAGCCAAGGAAAAGGTGCAGATCCAGCCTGAAAACCAGACGCTCTCCTCGATCACCTTCCAGAACTACTTCCGCATGTACGACAAGCTCGCCGGCATGACCGGTACGGCTTCGACGGAAGCGGAGGAATTCGGCAACATCTACAGGCTCGAAGTGGTCGAGGTTCCGACCAACCTGCCGATCCAGCGTATCGACGAGGACGACGAGGTCTACCGGACCTTCGACGAGAAGTTCAAGGCGATCATCGAGGAGATCAAGGCGGCCCACGAACGCGGCCAGCCGGTCCTGGTCGGTACGACCTCGATCGAAAAGTCTGAGCTTTTGGCAACTATGTTGCGCCAGTCAGGCTTCGAGAACTTCAACGTGCTGAATGCCCGCTATCACGAGCAAGAAGCCTATATCGTTTCTCAGGCGGGCGTTCCCGGCGCCGTGACGATTGCCACCAACATGGCGGGCCGCGGCACCGACATTCAGCTCGGCGGCAATATCGACATGCGCCTGGAGCGTGACCTGGACGGTGTGGAACCCGGCGCGGAGCGCGACGCCCGGGAAGCGGCGATCCGCGAGGAGGTCAGGGCCCTGAAGGAAAAGGCGCTGGCGGCCGGCGGACTTTACGTCATCGCCACCGAACGACATGAAAGCCGGCGCATCGACAACCAGCTGCGCGGTCGCTCCGGCCGCCAGGGCGACCCCGGCCGCTCCAAATTCTACCTGTCGCTGCAGGACGACCTGATGCGGATATTCGGTACCGACCGCATGGACGGGATGCTGCAGAAGCTCGGGTTGAAGGAAGGCGAGGCGATCGTCCATCCCTGGATCAACAAGGCGCTGGAGCGCGCGCAGAAGAAGGTCGAGGCGCGCAACTTCGACATCCGAAAGAACCTCCTGAAATACGACGACGTCACCAACGACCAGCGCAAGGTGATTTTCGAGCAGCGCATCGAGCTGATGGACGCCGATGCGGATGCCCTGACGGAGATCGTCACCGACATGCGCAACGAGGTCATCGAGGTGATGGTGACGAAGAATATTCCCGAGCGCGCCTATGCGGAGCAGTGGGATGCCGCCACTCTGAAGGACGAGGCCCAACGCTTCCTCAACCTCGACCTGCCCGTCGAGGACTGGGTGACGGAGGAAGGCATCGGTGAGGATGATATCCGCGAACGCATCACGGA
>DASUPM010000081.1:0-9235 GCA_036281095.1 Pseudorhizobium sp. | reverse complement strand
AGCACAAGGGTGTCGAAAGCGCGCGCAAGATCCGTGACAGGGACGTCGCGCAGCAGTCCCGACCCCAGCACCACCGCCGTCCGCCGCTGCTTCATCGCTCCGATCGTGTCGTGGACGAAAGCATGGCAATTCCGCTCGTGTTCCGCCCACTCCCTGGCGCAACGTCCGGCCCGCGACCAGAGGCTGACGGAGGAGCCGATGAAGGGCCGAAATTCACGCGGCGTGACCGGAACGGTCGCGGCATACTGGATGGCTTCGGCGATCATGAATCAGCGATAGACCTCGCGTCGGTGGCCGATCTCGATGACCAGCACAACGAGCCGCTGGTCCTGGATGTCGCAGATGATGCGGTAGTCTCCGACCTTGTAGCGCCAGTAGTGGCCAAGCTCCGGACCTTGAAGACGGTCTCCAATCTGACGGGGGTCGTCAGCGGATGCCAGCCGCTCCTCCAGGAACTGGCGAATGCGCTTGCGGATAACCGGATCGAGCTTTGCAACGGATTTCTGGACGGCCTGCTTGTACTCAATCGTCCAGACCACGCCAGAATTCCTCCGAACTGATCACCCTGTCTTCGCCGTTGCGGATGCTCTTCATAGCCGCCTCGGCGGCGGCGATATCGTGCAGGTCCTCGAGATGCTGCTCGATTACCTCGCGCAGATAAGTGTCCGGCGCGGTGCCGGCTTCTGCCGCATACCCTTCGACGAGCCTCAGCATTTCATCCGGCATTTCGATCGTGACGCGCTTGTTCATGGCGGTGGCCCTTTCATGCCGAACATATACCATCGCCGCCGAACCTTCGCCAGCCGCCGCCCTTGCCGCTCCGGGTCCGATCCTCTAAGAAACCGCTCGTAAATTCCGGCCTTTCGGCGCGGCGGCAATGGATATCCGATCATGAGCGATAAGCAGAAGAAGCCCCAGAAACTGAAAGCCCGCCTTCCGCGCGGCTTCGTCGATCGTTCGGCCGCCGACATCCATGCCACCAACGAAATGATCGCGAAGATCCGGGAGGTCTATGAACGCTACGGCTTCGATCCCGTCGAGACGCCGCTCTTTGAGTATACCGACGCACTCGGCAAGTTCCTGCCGGACAGCGACCGGCCGAACGAAGGCGTCTTTTCCCTACAGGACGACGACGAGCAGTGGATGTCGCTGCGCTACGACCTGACTGCGCCGCTCGCGCGTCACGTGGCCGAGAATTTCAACGAGATCCAGCTGCCGTTTCGCACCTACCGCGCCGGCTATGTCTTCCGCAACGAAAAGCCCGGTCCCGGCCGCTTCCGCCAGTTCATGCAGTTCGATGCCGATACCGTCGGCGCGCCGGGCGTCCAGGCCGATGCCGAGATGTGCATGATGATGGCCGACACGATGGAAGCCCTCGGCATCAAGCACGGCGACTACGTCATCCGGGTGAACAACCGCAAGGTATTGGACGGGGTGATGGAAGCGATCGGCCTCGGCGGCGAGGAGAGCGCGGGGCGACGACTGACCGTGCTGCGGGCGATCGATAAGCTGGACAAGTTTGGGGTTGAGGGTGTTCGCCTTCTACTGGGCGATGGTCGAAAAGATGAGTCTGGCGACTTCACCAAGGGTGCCGGCTTGGATCAGCAGCAGATTGCAAGGGTCATCGTCACCTTGATCGGCGGCAAAGCTGCTGTCGAAATTGATGACAACGATCCTCGTAACGTCAAGGACATGGAAGCGTTTTACTCCGATCCTAGCGACGATGAGCCTTCCAGCTATGCTGATAACATCCAAGATGCGCAAGCCTTGTTGGATGTTGCTACCACTGAAATCGGCAGAGAGGGCGCTCAAGAGCTTTTGACAATGGCGCAAATTTTCTCTGCTTGCGGTTATGAAAGCGGACGCATCGTGATCGATCCATCGTGTGTTCGAGGACTTGAGTACTACACCGGACCAGTATTTGAGGCTGAGTTGAGGTTTTCGGTCACCAACGAAAAGGGCGAAAAGGTCGTCTTCGGCTCCGTCGGCGGCGGCGGACGTTACGATGGCCTCGTGTCGCGCTTCATGGGCCAGCCGGTGCCGGCCACCGGTTTTTCCATCGGTGTCTCGCGTTTGATGACGGCGCTGAAGAACCTCGGCAAGCTTGGCCAGGATGAAGTGCTCGGACCGGTCCTCGTTACGGTGATGGATGGCGACGTCGAGAGCATGGGCCGCTACCAGCGCTTCACGCAGGAGCTTCGCGCCGCCGGCATCCGCGCCGAAATGTATCAGGGCAACTGGAAGAAGTTCGGCAACCAGCTGAAATATGCCGACCGCCGCGGCTCGCCCATCGCCATCATCCAGGGCGGCGACGAGCGGGCTCAGGCTGTGGTCCAGATCAAGGACCTGATCGAGGGCAAGCGGCTTTCCGGCGAGATCGAGGATAATGCCACCTGGCGTGAGGCGCGAGTGGCGCAGGAGGTCGTCCCGGAGGCAGATCTGGTTGCCAAGGTGAAGGAGATCCTGGCCGCCCAGGCGGAAGACCGTCGGCGGGCGCGAAATGGCTGATCGCTACCCCCCTCTGCCCTGCCGGGCATCTCCCCCTCAAGGGGGGAGATCGGCAAGTGGCCGGCGCGGCATCCTCCCTCTGATCTCCCCCCTTGAGGGGGAGATGTCACGACGTGACAGAGGGGGGTATTTTCCGAAGGCTGTTGCACCATGCCCCTGACGGACATGCCGGATTTTTCCGACGATCTTCTCGAGGAATTCGACAGGCGCGGCGCGGGGCGGGTGAACACGCCGGTGATCCAGCCGGCCGAGCCCTTCCTTGATATGGCGGGGGAAGACCTGCGCCGCCGCATCTTCCTGACCGAGAGCGAGACCGGTGTCAGCCTCTGCCTGCGGCCGGAATTCACCATCCCCGTCTGCCTGCGCCACATAGAGACCGCGACCGGCACGCCGAAGCGCTATTCCTATCTCGGGGAGGTCTTCCGCCAGCGTCGCGAGGGCGCCCATGAATTCTATCAGGCCGGCATCGAGGACCTTGGAGAG
This sequence comes from Pseudorhizobium sp., assembly GCA_036281095.1. Taxonomy (GTDB): domain Bacteria; phylum Pseudomonadota; class Alphaproteobacteria; order Rhizobiales; family Rhizobiaceae; genus Neorhizobium. The sequence continues at coordinate 6,244 of DASUPM010000081.1, read as the reverse complement.
ACGAACATCGCCAGCGCCGACGCGCGCGCCATCGGCGATGCGTTCGGCATTCTTTCCCGGCTGCTGCCGGGCCGACGCTTCGCGCTCACGCTCGGCGACCAGGCAGTGTTCGAGGCAGTCGTCAGGGCGCTCGGCCTGCCGCTCGGCTGGCAGAAGCGGCTGATCCATGCCTTCGGTGACATGAACCATCTGGAAGCCCTGCTGGAACGGCTCGCAAGGCCGCAGCCGGTCGCGGGTCTCGATCCGCAGACGGCGGCACTCGTCGCGTCGGGCAATGAAGCCGACCTGATCGACTGGATCGACCGGACGATGCAGGAGACGGGCTACTCCACCAATGCCAGCCGTTCGCCGACGGAGATCGCGCGGCGCCTCAGGGAAAAGCTGACGCTTGCGGAAACCAGGCTCGACGGCAGCGCATTGTTGCTTCTGCGCGAGTTCCTGACGTTGAACCTGCCGCTGTCGGAGGCGTCTTCTGCGCTCGCCGGCTTTGCCGATGCGGCAGGGCTCGATCTCGGACCGGCCACCGCCCAGTTCGATGCACGCCTGGCGGCTCTTTCCAATGCAGGCCTCGATCTTTCCGCCATGACCTATCGCGCCGCCTTCGGCCGTCCGCTCGACTATTACACCGGCCTCGTCTTCGAGGCGACGGAAGAGGGCTCGGCTGCGGTGCTTGCCGGCGGCGGTCGCTTCGACCGGCTGCTGACGCTTCTGGGTGCGAAGCATCACATTCCGGCCGTGGGCTTTTCGCTCTGGCTCGACCGGATCGAGACGGCGAGGACGGCCCGATGACGATTACCATCGCACTCCCCTCCAAGGGACGCATCAAGGACGGCACCGTCGAGATTTTCGAGCGCGCGGGGCTCGGCATCGCCAGCATCGGCAACGATCGTTCGTACCGCGGCAGGGTGGAGGGGATGGACGGCGTGGAGATCGCGTATCTCTCCGCCTCGGAAATCGCCCGCGAGCTGGCCAGCGGGAGCGTCGATTTCGGCGTGACGGGCGAGGATCTGGTCCGCGAGGGCATGGCGGACGTTGACGGCAAGGTGGAGTTCTGCGCCCGCCTCGGCTTCGGCGGAGCCGATGTCGTGGTCGCCGTGCCGCAGATCTGGCTCGACGTGGAAACCATGGCCGATCTCGGCGACGTCGCCGCCGATTTCCGCGCCCGCCACGGCCGGCGCCTTGCGATCGCGACCAAATACTGGCGCCTGACGCAGCAGTTCTTTTCCCGCCAGCACGGTATCCAGCTCTACCGGATCGTCGAAAGCCTCGGCGCGACCGAAGGTGCCCCGGCAGCAGGCCAGGCGGATATCATCGTCGATATCACCTCCACCGGCTCGACGCTGAAGGCGAACCACCTGAAGGTGTTGAGCGACGGAGTGATCCTGAGGAGCGAGGCCTGCCTCGTTCGCGCCCGCAAGCCGGAACATGAGGGCGATCCGCGGGTGGCGCGGATCACCGAGGCGGTGCGCACGTCCCTGGCCGCTGCCGATGGCTGAGGACGAGAAGATCATCGCCCTCTATGAGCGAAACGCACAGGCTTTCGACAGCCTGCGCGGCAAGAACCTTTTCGAGAAGCCCTGGCTCGATCGCTTCCTCGCGCTTCTTCCATCCGCCGGCACGGTCCTTGATCTCGGCTGCGGTTCCGGCGAACCCATTGCCGCCGAGACGATCCGGAGAGGTTTCCGCGTGACCGGCGTGGACAGCTCGCAGACCTTGATCGGTCTTGGCCGGCATCGTTTTCCCGATCACCAGTGGATCGTCCGGGACATGCGACGGCTTCCGCCGGGCAGGCGCTTCGACGGCATCATCGCCTGGCACAGCTTCTTTCACCTGAACCCGCAGGACCAGCGGGCGATGTTTCCGGTCTTCGCCTATCTTTCGGCGCCCGGTGCGGCGCTGATGTTCACCGCCGGCCACTTCGAGGGCGTGGCTATGGGGGAATTCGGAGGGGAGCCGCTCTACCATGCAAGCCTTGGCCATGAGGAATATCGCGCGCTACTGGCGGAGAACGGTTTCGCGCTGATCGCGCAGGTGGATCAGGATTCCGCTTGCGGCGGCGCGACGGTCTGGCTTGCTCGGCGCGAGGCATAGAGTACAAAAAAAGGCGCCGGGCCATGCGGCCCAGCGCCCCGTCTCGGGCAGGGAAGCTCGAAGGTTACGCAGTAATTGCGACCGGACCGCGGCGGGCGTCTACCGAGTAGGCGCCGGCTCCGGCGGCGGCGAGCACGAGGAAGCCGCCGGCGATCGTCAGGTTCTTCATCATCATCAGGCCATTGAACATCGTCAGCAGGCCGTTGGCCGCTGCCGGAAAGTCCGGAACATTGATCGCGCCGGAGTGGAAGACCAGGCCGGTGAACGCGGCAAACACGGCCAGAAGGATCGCGGAAACCCGTGTCTGGAAGCCGACGAGGACGAAGAGGCCGACGACCAGCTCAAACAGGCCGGCGAGATAGGCAAGCGCCGTGGCGGCCGGCAAACCGGCACCGGCGATCATGCCCGCCGTGCCGGCGGGGTCGAGCAGCTTCGGATAGCCCGAGAGGATGAACATGGCCGAGAGCAGGACGCGGCCGGCGAGAAGCAGAAGGTTGGTTGTTGCTGTATTGGGCATGAAAGTTCTCCAGAAGAGGTTGTTGCATTTGCTTGGGTGCATCGAATTCTGGAAACACATATGCCGTCTTTTCATGTCAGCCGAAAGATGAACACCTGGAGACAGATTGTCGTCGATGAGTGAACAATCGCTGCGGGCAACCGTGGGACAGCAAAAAGGGCGGCCCGAAGACCGCCCTTTCCTGAACTGAACCGGATGGCTCAGATGTGAAGACCCGAGGGTCTTACATCATGTCCATGCCGCCACTTCAGCGCGCTTGACGCGCTGAAGCACTTAAAGTGTATGGGCGGTTTTCACGGACAGTGCTGCAACCAGGCCTTATGGCCTGATTACATCATGTCCATGCCGCCCATGCCGCCCATGCCGCCAGGCATGCCGGCAGGAGCGTCCTTCTTCGGCAGCTCGGCGATCATGGCTTCCGTGGTGATCAGCAGCGAAGCAACCGAAGCTGCGTTCTGCAGAGCCGTGCGGACAACCTTGACCGGGTCGACGATGCCCATGGAGATCATGTCGCCGTATTCGCCGGTCTGAGCGTTGTAGCCGAAGTTATCTTCGTTCTTTTCGAGGATCTTGCCGACAACGATCGAAGCTTCGTCACCAGCGTTGTCTGCGATCTGGCGAACCAGAGCCTGCAGAGCGCGGCGAACGATGTTGATGCCGGCTTCCTGGTCCTGGTTCTCACCGGTAACGGTGATCTTCGAGGACGAACGAAGCAGGGCAACGCCGCCGCCCGGTACGATGCCTTCCTGAACGGCAGCGCGCGTCGCGTTGAGCGCGTCGTCGATGCGGTCCTTCTTTTCCTTCACTTCGACTTCCGTGGAGCCGCCGACGCGGATCACGGCAACGCCGCCGGCGAGCTTGGCAAGACGTTCCTGCAGCTTTTCGCGGTCGTAGTCGGAAGTGGTTTCTTCGATCTGGGCCTTGATCTGACCAACGCGGCCTTCGATGTCGGACTTCTGTCCGGCGCCATCGACGATCGTGGTGTTTTCCTTGGTGATCGAGACCTTCTTCGCACGGCCGAGCATGTCGATCGTGACGTTTTCAAGCTTGATGCCGAGGTCTTCGGAGATGACAGTGCCGCCCGTCAGGATGGCGATGTCTTCCAGCATGGCCTTGCGGCGGTCGCCGAAGCCAGGAGCCTTGACGGCAGCGATCTTGAGGCCGCCACGCAGCTTGTTGACGACGAGCGTAGCAAGAGCTTCGCCTTCGACGTCTTCAGCGATGATGACGAGCGGCTTGCCGGTCTGAACGACGGCTTCGAGAACCGGCAGCATGGCCTGCAGGTTGGAGAGCTTCTTCTCGTGGAGGAGAATGAAGGCGTCTTCCAGGTCAGCGACCATCTTTTCCGGGTTGGTGACGAAGTAGGGCGACAGGTAGCCGCGGTCGAACTGCATGCCTTCGACGACTTCGAGTTCCGTCTCAGCGGTCTTTGCTTCTTCGACGGTGATGACGCCTTCGTTGCCGACCTTCTGCATGGCTTCGGCAATATCGAGACCGATCTGCTTTTCGCCGTTTGCCGAGATCGTACCGACCTGGGCGACTTCTTCCGAGGTGTTGATCTTCTTGGCCTTGGCCTGGAGATCCTTGACGACTTCGGCAACGGCCAGATCGATGCCGCGCTTCAGGTCCATCGGGTTCATGCCGGCAGCAACTGCCTTGCCGCCTTCGCGAACGATGGCCTGGGCCAGAACGGTCGCGGTGGTGGTGCCGTCGCCTGCGATGTCGTTGGTCTTCGAAGCAACTTCGCGGACCATCTGCGCGCCCATGTTCTCGAACTTGTCTTCCAGTTCGATTTCCTTGGCGACCGAAACACCGTCCTTGGTGATGCGCGGAGCGCCGAAGGACTTGTCGATGATGACGTTGCGACCCTTCGGGCCGAGCGTGACCTTCACTGCGTCAGCGAGAACGTCGACGCCGCGCAGCATCTTTTCGCGCGCAGTGCGGCCGAACTTGATTTCTTTGGCTGCCATTTTGATAACTCCTGAAAAGAGGTGTCAGCGAATTGCGATTAGGCGTGGCCGGCAATCAGCCGATAACGCCCATGATGTCGGATTCCTTCATGATCAGAAGGTCTTCGCCGTTGAGCTTGACTTCCGTGCCGGACCACTTGCCGAACAGGACGCGGTCGCCGGTCTTGACGTCGAGCGGGGTAACATTGCCCTTCTCGTCACGGGTACCGGTGCCGACGGCGACGATCTCGCCTTCCTGCGGCTTTTCCTTGGCGGTGTCCGGGATGATGATGCCACCCTTGGTCTTTTCTTCAGACTCGACGCGGCGTACGACGACGCGATCGTGCAGGGGGCGGAAATTGGTGCTTGCCATTGTCTTATCCCTCGATCAAATGACATTGACGGACCTGACAGGCCCGTGGAGTAGGTTGGCACTCGTCTGTTGAGAGTGCTAACGGCCGTCGAGATAAGCTCCGCCCCAGCCGGAGTCAAGAATGTCGCTCACGAAAAAAATGTGACGGACCGCAGTTCCGCCAAGTCACCAAGGGGGAGGGTTATCCGCCGGAAACTCCTTGCGTTCGAAGGCAAGCTTTGCCATGTCAGCGCCTGTTCGAGATGGAGTTCGGAAGCAGGCATGGTCAAGCGCATCAGCAATCTCAGCGAAGTCACCGGCAACTACGACGTCGTCCTCTCCGATGTCTGGGGCGTGCTTCACAATGGCGTCGATGCCTTTCCCGATGCCTGCACGGCGCTGGCCGATGCGCGCGCCTCCGGGGCGACAGTCGTCCTGATCACCAATTCGCCGCGACCGTCGCCCGGTGTCATCGAGCAACTGCGGCTGATCGGCGTTCCCGATGGCACGTATGATCGCATCGTGACCTCCGGCGACGTCACGCGGCATCTGATTGCCGAAGGTCCAAAAAAGGCTTTCCTTCTCGGACCGGAACGCGACCTGCCGCTGTTCGATGGACTGGATGTCGACGTGGTCCACCAGGACGAAGCCCAGGTGATCGTCTGCACCGGTTTCTTCGATGACGAGAAGGAGGTTCCGGAAGATTATCACGACATGCTCGTCGCCTTCCAGAAACGTGACCTGCCGTTCATCTGTGCCAATCCGGATCTCGTCGTGGAGCGCGGACACCGCATCATTCCCTGTGCCGGGTCGATCGCGGCCTATTATGAGGATCTCGGCGGCACGACGCGGATTGCCGGAAAGCCGCACACCCCCATCTACGAGGAGGCGCTGGCCTTCGCCCGCCAGGCCCGCGGCACGTTCGCCAGGGAGCGGGTCCTGGCGATCGGCGACGGCATGCCGACCGACGTTCGCGGTGCCCTCTCCCAGGGCCTCGATCTTCTCTATATCAGCGCCGGCATCCACGTGCAGGAATATACGATCAACGGAGAAACGGACGAGGCGGTCATGAAGGCCTGGCTCAAGAGGGAAGGGGCGGCACCGGTCTGGTGGATGCCGCGCCTCGCCTGAGAAGACCGCGATGACCGTCTTCCACCGCAACGAGAAGAAGGAGCCGCTGCCCGACCTGCTGAAAGGCGGCGTCGTGGCGATCGGCAACTTCGATGGCGTGCATCGCGGACACCGAAGCGTTCTGGAAAAGGCGCTTTCGCTGGCGGCGGAGAGGAATGTCCCCGCGCTGGTGCTGACGTTCGAGCCGCATCCGCGCACGGTGGT
>DASUPM010000080.1:0-5468 GCA_036281095.1 Pseudorhizobium sp. | reverse complement strand
GCCGCACTCGCTGGCGGTGCTCTCGAGCGCCGCAGCATACGCGTTCGCCTCGCTTTCGCCGCGCACGAAATCGCGCACCAGCCAGCCGCGCGAGCGCGCTGCCTCCTGAGCCTTGGGCCCGACGCGCACGTTCGTCACCGTGGCGAGCCGCATGCGGGTCGAGACTTGCAGCCAGCCTCCGCCCCGCTCGAGATCGCGGCCACCGTAGACCTGCGCCGCCTCGGGATCGAAGCCGGCAGCAGCAGCAGGGCGCGAGTGGAGTTCGTCGCGGTTGGCGATCAGAGCCAGCGGATAGCGGCGGTGGCTGCGCCAGGCGAAGGCGATCAGGCACATGGATGGCGGCTGCTCTCGCGGGCGCCATCGCCCGGTACTGCCCATAAAGGCAGGTTCGGGCCGCGTGCCGGGCGCGTAACCTCGCGACAAAATCCCGTAACAGGGGAGAAAGACATGAAGCGGCTATTCGCGATACTCATTACTGCGGCTGTGACTTTGACGTTCGGCTCCCTGGCCCGCGCCGATGACGATGCGGCCGAGTGTGCGGAAGCGCTCAAGTTGTTCAAGGACGCCGGCGAAAGCGCCGGCTACTTCAAGAACAGCTACGGTTATGCGGTATTCCCCACGATTGGCAAGGCCGGACTCGGCATCGGCGGAGCGCACGGGTCGGGCTGTGTCTATAAGCAAGGCAAACAGGTTGGCACGGCCAAGATGAATCAAGTGAGCTTCGGCTGGCAGGCGGGCGCACAGGGTTACAGCCTGCTCGTCTTCCTGGAAGATGAGCGCGCATTCAACGAGTTCACCTCGGGCGACTTCGAGTTCGGCGCCAAAGCCAGCGCCGTCGCCATTACCGCGGGTGCGTCCGCCAGCGCAGGCACGAGCGGCACGTCCTCAGGCGCGAGTGGCGGCAAGAATGACGCGACAACGAAGTCTCGCACCGGCTATGAGAAAGGCGTGGCCTCCTTCTCGATCATCAAGGGCGGGCTGATGTACGAGGCCGCGCTCGGCGGCGCCAAGTTCAAGTACAAGCCGCTCTGACCCGGAGCAACCTGCGCCAGTCCCCTAGACGTCAGCTGCCCGGTGGCGGCGCTGGCTCTGGCGGAGGCGGCTCATCGTCCGTCGGTAGCGTGTCCGACATCGCAGGAGCCGGCTCGTCCGGAGCCATCGTGCCCGTCGTATCCTCCGGGGACATCGTGTCATCCTGAGGGGAAGCCGGTGTCTCCGCTGCGGGCGAGGGCGTGTCCGTCTGGGCGGCCGACTCGTCCTTGTGTTCGCCGCAGCCGGCGAGAAGCGCCGAGCCGAAAACCAGCACTGCGAACAAATTGAATCTCTTCATATCGTTGCCTCTCGATTTCAGGACCCAACTGAACTGCGCCACTGCGGCGCTGTGGGACACCGTCGCACTGCATCGACAAAACGTCAACCGTCGCCCGACGAGGATCTGCTACTTCTTGTCCGTCCGACGGCGACGATAGCGCTGCTGCGAGGTTTTCCCGCGTGACGATGCCGGGGGCACGCTTGCGTTGACCACCGCGACCCGCAGCGCCTTTTCCACGTGTCCCGCAGTGTCGGGGCTCAATTCTTCCTCGAAAACCTCCTTGAAAAGCTCCCAAAGCCGGACCTTGCTGAGGATCAGCACATTCTGACCCGCAACCGTAATTTCGTAGATGCGGCGTCGCCTCTTGCCGACAACCTCGCCACGGGAGCGCAGGAAGCCGTCTCGCTCCAATCCGTGCAGGACCGGATAGAGGGTTCCGGGGCTGAGAACGTAGCCGTGAAAAGCAAGCCGTTCGATGATGCCGATGCCGAATATGGGGCCTGTGTTCGCATGATGAAGAACATGGAGGCGGATGAAGCCAGCCATCAAGTCGCGATTGCTCAAGTTGATCTCCCCTGGCAACTCTCTGGGTCGAGACCTGGCAAGCACATGAATATAGTGGAATCCGCCCGCCAAGCCATTCATTCCCGTTGACGGCGAACCCGCCCTGAGCGGCGTCGAGCGTGCGAAAGCCTCCCGGAAACCCTCGCCGGGCGGCTCTTGTCGGACAAGTGGCAGTCGAGTCGCGAACTTGACGGACAAGGCAGCGGCAAATGCCGCTAGGCCCCCGTTACCCGTTGATATAGCCTTCCGATATCGATTTTCGTCTGTTGGCTCGAACCCCCTGAGGTGCCTGACAGATCATCCGTTTCGGCAAGCGCTGCACGAGCAAGGCATGGAACAGCGACTCAAGCTCCTGATTGCGGAAATTCTGGAGCTGCGTGTCGACGACATCGCAGCCGACATGGATCGTCAGCGAACGCCGGCATGGGATTCCCTGAATCATCTCAGGCTCATCACGGCTTGCGAAAGCGAGTTCGACATTGTGCTTACGATGGACGAAATCGCTGCAATCCGTACGCCGCAACACCTTCAGGAGCTGATCAATTCGCGGAGCACCGCTCGTGGCTGAAGTTCACCCAGATGCCGGGGGCCGGACGACGCACACCACGGTTCATCAGGTCCTCAACGCGGAGCGCGAATCGGCATTTGCGCGTTATTGGAAGCTCACCTTTGCCGATGCCGGGCCCTTGCAGTTCGCGCTGTTCGAGCTCGCTACGATGTTTCTGCTGCCCGCGACTGGGGGACTGGGGCTGTGGCTGAGGAAAAAGCTGCTGCGGCGCTTCTTCGGAGCATTCGGTGCCAGCGCGATAATCGGAAGAAATTGCGTCTTCCGGCATCCCAATCGAATCTTCCTCGGCGATTCGGTCACCATCGACGACAACTGCCTGCTCGACGCGCGCGGGTGCGGGTCAGAGGGACTTCACATCGGAGATCACACCATCGTGAGTCGCGGGTGCACCGTCAAGTCGAAAGGGGGCGGTATCCGCATAGGGCGCCGCGTAAACATTGGCGGCGCAACTCAGATCGTCAGCCACAGCGGAATAGGGATTGGTGACGATGTGGCAATCGGCGCCGCATGCCAGATCAATGGCGGCACGTTTGCGATCGAAGAGTATTCCAAGCGACCTTCGCAGCGCACGCCGGTCAGCTACGGCCCGATCGAGATCGGACCTGGAGCGTGGCTGGCTACCGGCGTGCTGGTGCTCGACGGCGCGCGCATCGGGGATGGCTCGGTCATTTCTGCGGGTTCGGTCGTGACTCAGGCGGTCGAGCCACGCTGCGTGGCGCAGGGTAATCCGGCGAGGAAAGTGTTCAGCATTCGGTGATTCGGTGGAGGGATGAGTGGCACCGGCAACAATAATTGATCGAGCGCGGCAGCTCGACCCGCACAAGCTCAGTTCGGTCGAAGTTCGACGCTTGAGCCGCGAAGTACGGCAATCGAAGCTTCCGGCGGAAGTTCGCATCGCGTTCCCCGGGAACGTGGTGTTCGAACCCCTGCCCGAATTCGTGTAAGTTCACCTGGCCTGTGATGGAATGGCGGCGTCGTCACACGTCGCTCCTTTTGACCAGCCGGTTCAGGAGCTGCTGAATCCGGCATCGGGCCTGCGCGAGTTTGACCCGAACTTCCTGATGTTGCATTTCGAGCTTGATCCCCTCATACGCGGCATGGGAGGAGGCCGACCGATTGGGGAAAGGCCCGGCGGGTGGCGAACTCTCGTAAAGGACGTCATTGCCGCGATCGAGCCGGCGGTTCGCGCCGCGCTCGAGCATACCAACGCAGTCGTCCTGCTCACCAATTTCAGGGGTCCCGACTTCTATGAACTCGGAATGGCCGATTCCCGCGCCGAGTTCGGGCAACAGGATTTCTTCTCGGAACTCAATTCATCGTTCTCGAAGGCGTTCAGGACCGAGCCGCGGGTGCAGATCGTCGATCTTCGCCGAATCATGGCCTGCCACGGGCGCGGCCGTGCGCGTGATCGAAGGCTCTACTACATGGCCAGGATGCCGTGGCACGAGGGCTTTCTTCCCGTCCTGGCCGAAGAACTGGTGCGGCACATGGGAGCGGCGCTCGGTCGGATCCGCAAGTGCCTGGTGGTTGACCTGGACGATACCCTTTGGGGCGGAGTGCTCGGCGAGGAGGGGCCGGACGGCATCCTGGTGGGCATGGGCGATCCCGTTGCCGAGGCGCACTTCGATCTTCAGCGCCGCATACTGGCATTGAAGCAGCGCGGCATCCTGCTCGCGATCTGCAGCAAGAACAATCCGGGAGATGTCGGCCAAGTATTCAGAGCCCGCACTGACATGCCGTTGCGCCGGGACGATTTCGCGTGCGTGGAAGTCGGATGGGACCTGAAAACCGACGGGCTGCACAGAATTGCCGCGGATCTGAATATCGGAACCGACAGCCTGGTGTTTCTGGATGACAATCCCGCCGAAGTCGAACTGGTGCGGCAGTTGATGCCGGAAGTCGAATGCGTGACGGTGCCGCGCGATCCGGCGCTTCGGCCAACGTGCCTCGATCGCATCCACAGCCTCGATCGCGCTCTGATCACCACTGAAGACGTCTCGAAAACCAGTCAATATCACATGACCTGTTTCAGCGTCTCGAAGGCGCTGACGCGAAACGTCGCGGTGCGGCAATTGTCTATCAACGGCTAAGGCAAATAGATCCGTCGCCGGCGGAGCGATATCGCATCCAGGCGGAAATAACCGATGAGCGGAGAGTCGGCTCGATAGTGGTCAATTGATCGCGAGGCACGAGACTGAGCCGCGCCACGCCGACGCGTTTATAATCCACGCGTCTCCGGAGTCGTCAGGACGATGACCCTGAACCTGAACCTGAACCTGAACGTCAACGGCACGTCCCGCGAGCTTGCTGTCGAGCCCGACATGCCTTTGCTGTGGGCCCTGCGGGAACAATTCGCGCTGACCGGGACGAAGTACGGCTGCGGCATCGCCCAATGTGGCGCATGCACGGTCCACCTCGACGGCAAACCCGTCCGCTCCTGCGTCACACCTGTCGCCGCCGCGGTCGGGAAGCGCGTCACCACGATCGAAGGCCTCGGTACCAAGGAAGAGCCGCACCCGGTACAGGTCGCCTGGACCGAAATCGGGGTCCCGCAGTGCGGCTACTGCCAGTCCGGCCAGATCATGTCCGCCGCCGCGCTCCTCGCCGAGAAGCCGAACCCGACCGATGCCGAGATCGACGAGGCCATGGCCGGCAATCTCTGCCGCTGCGGCACGTACCTGCGCATCCGCAAGGCCATCCACGCAGCAGCCACCACCATCTCGAAGAAAGGCGCGCCGGCATGAGCGCCGTCCCCGTCACGCGCCGCCACTTTCTGAAGGTCTCCGCCGCCGCCGGCGGCGGCTTGCTCATTGGCTTCTACCTGCCGGAAGCCGAAGCCGCCTCCGTCAACGCGAAGCCCTGGACCGCGCCGCCGCAGGGCGCCGAGATCAACGCCTGGCTCGCGATCGACGCGGAGGGCAACGTCACCATCCGCGTGCCCCACACCGAGATGGGGCAGGGCGCGCTCACGTCCGTCTCGATGATGATCGCCGAGGAGTTGAACGTCGACTGGACCCGCGTGCG
>DASUPM010000079.1:0-2101 GCA_036281095.1 Pseudorhizobium sp. | reverse complement strand
CGACCCGCAACTGGTGAGGGCGGTGACAGGCGTCGATGCGGAACTGCTGATCCCGAAGGTGGAAGGAGCGATCGCCGCCTACCCTTACGCCGAGCCCGGCGGATACCGGATGTTCCCCGGTCCGAACTCGAACACCTTCGTCGCCTATGTGCTACGGACGGTGCCGGAGATCGGCGCCGTGCTGCCGCCGCACGCCGTCGGGCGCGACTACCTGCCGGACGGCGAATTCCTGCATGTGGACGCGGACTGGAAGGACATACATCTGACCGTGAGGGGGCTGATCGGCATGTCTGCCGGGATCCGCAGCGGTCTCGAGGTGCATTTCCTGGGACTGGTCGCCGGGCTGGATATCGCCGATCCCGGCATCAAGGTGCCTGCGCTGGGACGGATCGGCTTCTGAGACTGCCGGAAATGCAAAACGCCCGCGAGCGGCGGGCGTTTGACAAGATGCGCTGGATCGTCTGTTAGAAGCCAGCGGCTTCGCGTGCGACACGGCGGATATCGCCCTGGGCGATGCCGAGATCGTGGAGTTCACGCGGGGTCATGCGGCCCAGCTCGTTAACGGCCTGACGGTACTTGCGCCAGTTGTTGAAGGTGCGTGCGACGTTCATGATAGTCCCCCTTTCCTGGGTTTTCGAAGCCTAGCTGCCAGTCGTTGGCGCTCTCGTCCGCTTCGATGACCCGTATATAATCCCTGCAAACACAACCAAAAAGAGTTGAAAAAACAGGCCACCCATGCACCAGACGCATAGGGGAGAGGTCTCGCCTTGCAGAAGAGGAAGGGGGCTGTCAGCCGGGCTTCCAGGAAAAGGAAAAGGGCCGCTGCTGGCGGCCCTTCCATGAGTTTGGTCCGTTCACGAACCCGGACGCAGAGCGCCCGCCGGAAGATGGGTTCAGGCCGAGGGCTGCCCCGTCAAGACCATCACCTTTCCAAAGTCCGAAACGCAGACCGAAATCTCACTCGACATTGGATCACCTTCCTTTCATTACGTTGACGATAGATTGAAGGTAGGCGCAACGTCCCGCGTATGCAAGGCACGTTATATGAACAATGCCGCATTTAAGTGAATTTGCGGAAAGGGAGCGCTGCTTTAGCATACGCCAGCCTGAACATCGCGCCGTTGGGCGCCATTACCGAAGATCCAGCACGATCTTGCCGATATGGCTGCTCGTCTCCATCAGCCGATGCGCCTCGACCACCTCGTGGAACGGCATGACCGCGTGGACGACGGGGGCGACCGAGCCGTTCTCGAGAAGCGGCCAGACCTGTTCGCGCAGGTCGTCGCGGATGGCCTTCTTCTCCTCCGCCGTGCGCGGACGCATGGTCGAGCCGGTGACGGTAAGGCGCTTGACCATGATCGGCGACAGGTTGGCCTTCTCCGCCACCGCACCGCCGAGGAAGGCGATGATCGACAGGCAGCCGTCCCTGCCGAGCGCGCTCAGATTCCTGTTGAAGTACTCCGCGCCGATCATGTCGAGGATGACGTCGACGCCCCTGCCGCCGGTCTCCGCCTTGACCACCTCAACGAAATCCTCTTCGCGGTAGTTGATGGCGCGCCGCGCGCCCAGTCTCTCGCAGGCGGCGCATTTTTCCGCAGAACCGGCGGTCGCGAACACCTCGGCGCCGAACGCCTTTGCCAGTTGGATGGCCGTCGTGCCGATGCCGCTGGAGCCGCCGTGGATCAGCACGCTTTCGCCTTCGGTCAGGCCGGCCATCTGGAAGAGGTTCGCCCAGACGGTGAAGAAGGTTTCCGGGAGCGCCGCAGCCCTGACGGCATCGTAGCCTTCAGGAAACGGCAGGGCCTGGCCTGCCGGCAGAGCGCAGTATTGCGCATAGCCGCCGCCGTTGGCCAGGCCGCAGACGCTGTTGCCGATGTTGAACCCGGCAACCCCCTCGCCGAGCGCCACGATCTCACCGGCGACCTCGAGGCCGAGCACGGGGCTCGCATCCTTCGGCGGCGGATAGCTGCCGCTGCGCTGTGCCACGTCCGGACGATTGACGCCGGCCGCTTCCACCCTGACGATCACTTCGCCGGGCCGCGGCTGCGGAACCGGCCCGGTCGCCATCCTCATCACCTCGGGCCCGCCAAAGGAAGGCAGG
>DASUPM010000078.1:0-5881 GCA_036281095.1 Pseudorhizobium sp. | reverse complement strand
GAGGTGCAGGAGATGCTGAAGGATTTCCCGGAAAAGGAGAGCCGGCGTCTGGAATGGGTGACCCCGGCCGAGGCGGCTCTGCGGGTCAACGAACCGGAACTGAGGGCGTTGTTCCAAGAGATTTCGCAGAAATTGCAGCCGCCTCCCCCATTGAGGACGGCTGTCTAGCCTCAAATGCCCTTCCATCTCAACCGCATATGAGACCGTGAACTGAACTCCCGGAAGCGCCGGCAGTTGTCATCGGACCTCATTGGGACTAGGTCAGAAACCAATCATCGACCGATGTCGGTCGCCCTCCGGGAAGTGCAGAATGGGGACACGCAGGCCGCGGCTGGTCAAGCCGACGCTCGACAAGGACCTCGAAAAGTTCTCGTCGGTTGAGGACGCCACACGTCAGATCTCCCGGCAGCTCGCCGCTCCGGGGGCTGGCCTGCTGTTCCTGATCGTAACGGCCATACTGGCCAGTGCCTATGCAACGGGTTCGCCCGGTTCGCTCGTGGTCATCGCAGCCGCCGCGCTCGCAGCCTATATGGCGATGAACATCGGCGCCAACGACGTCACCAACAACATCGGCGCGGCCGTCGGCGCGCGGGCCATGAGCATGGGCTTCGGTCTGGCTCTTGCTGCCGTGTTCGAAGTCGCCGGCGCGGTCCTTGCCGGACGCGGAGTTGCCAATACGATCGCCAACGGCATCATGCACAGCGGCTCCATCGGAGATCCCTCGATCCTGATCTGGGCGATGATGGCAGCGTTGTTGTCGGCTGCCGTGCTGATCAACCTCGCCACATGGCTGGGGGCGCCGATCTCGACCACACACTCGATCGTCGGCGGAGTGATGGGCGCCGGTATCGCGGCCGCAGGGCTTGCCTCGGTCAACTGGGCAATGGTCGGAAGCATTACCGCAAGCTGGATGCTTTCGCCGGTGCTGGGAGCGGTGATCGCAGCCGGGTTGCTGTTTCTCCTCAAGGAACTCGTGATCTACCGCGAGGACAAGATCGATGCCGCGCGGCGGTGGGTGCCGGTGCTGATCGGTGCGATGGCCGGAGCCTTTGCGGCCTATCTCACGCTGATCGTACCCGGCCCGTTCGCGGATATCTCCGTCTGGCTCGCCACGCTTCTGGGGCTCGCTGTCGGCTTGGTGACCTGGGGTATTCTCATCCCGGTGATCAATCGACAGGCGGAAGGGCTGGAGAACCGGAACCAGTCCCTGCGAAAGCTGTTTCGCATTCCGCTGGTCTGCGCGGCCGCGCTTCTTTCCTTCGCGCACGGCGCCAACGACGTATCGAACGCGATCGGGCCGCTTGCCGCCATCGTTTCGACGGTTCAGGCAAAGGCCGGCGGACAGGCGCAGATTCCCTTCTGGGAGCTCGTCATCGGCGGCTTTGGCATTGCTCTCGGTCTTCTCCTGTTCGGACCGAAGCTCGTCAGGCTCGTGGGCGAGGAGATCACGAGACTCAATCCGATGCGGGCCTATTGCGTTTCGTTTTCAACCGCCCTCACCGTGATCGTCGCCTCGTGGATCGGCATGCCGGTCTCCTCCACCCATATCGCCGTGGGCGCCGTCTTCGGCGTCGGCTTTTTCCGCGAATGGTACAC
Organism: Pseudorhizobium sp.; assembly: GCA_036281095.1. Lineage (GTDB taxonomy): Bacteria > Pseudomonadota > Alphaproteobacteria > Rhizobiales > Rhizobiaceae > Neorhizobium. The sequence continues at coordinate 4,285 of DASUPM010000078.1, read as the reverse complement.
CCGCAATTCCCGCCGGCGGCTGGACTACATCAGGGCGAGGTCGGCGAAATTCGACATCGGAGAGGTGGTCGAGCAAAATGAGAACGAGTCGCGGCGCCGCCTGCTCGTGCGCCGGTCGCACTTCATGAGCATCATTGCTGCGTGGATGATCACACTGCCCTTGGCGGCAACACTTTCGGCAATCCTCGCGACGGTGATGTTCGCGATCTTCCTGTAAGGCCACCTCATGCGCGCCAACTTCCGGATGCAGCGGCTCTTCATCGACGCGCCCCTTTCCGCAGGCGCATCCGTCGAGGTCACGACCGAGCAGTTCAACTACCTTGCCAATGTTCTTCGCCTGGGAGAAGCCGCCCGGATTCTGGTCTTCAACGGCCGGGACGGCGAATGGATGGGGCAGCTTTCCTTTCCGTCCCGAAAGAAGCTGGTCGTCGCGGTAATGGAACAGACGCGCCCGCAACCGGAACCGCCGGATCTTCACTACCTCTTCGCACCGCTGAAGGTCGGCCGCCTCGACTACGTCGTCCAGAAGGCGGTGGAGATGGGTGCCGGGCTGATCCAGCCGGTCATGACCCAGCACGTGCAGGGCAAGATCACCAACCTGGACCGCCTGCAGGCGAACGTCGTAGAAGCCGCCGAGCAATGTGGCGTCCTGTCCGTACCCGAGGTTGCGACACCGAGGAAGCTGCGGGACCTGCTGGACGCGTGGCCTTCAGGACGCCGCATGATCTTCTGCGACGAGGGCGAAGAGAGCCACAATCCCCTCCCTCTGCTCACGGCAATCAGGGAGAAGCAATTGGCCCTGCTGATCGGCCCGGAAGGTGGATTTTCGGAGGAGGAGCGAACGCTTCTTCGCAGCCTCGACTTCGTCACTGCAATCCCGCTGGGACCGCGGATCCTGAGGGCGGACACGGCCGGTGTCGCGGCCATGGCGGTGATTCAGGCCAGCATCGGCGACTGGCGATAGCGGGGCGCTTCGAATTTCCTGACAGCACCTTGAAAGAAATTCACTTGCACCGCACTTCATTCGGGGTAAAGCAGCCGGACGCGACAGTTCTGTCGGTCCTACAAGGTAGTTTCCATGGCCCGTGACACCACCGACCAGACACCGCTCACCTCGGTGTCAGAGCTTTCCGCCTACCTTGCAAGCGGCGCCCGCCCCAAGGACCAGTTCCGGCTCGGTACCGAACACGAAAAGTTCGCCTTTTTCACCTCCGACAACAGTCCGGTTCCCTATGCCGGCGATGCCAGCATCTCGGCCCTCCTCAACGGCATGCAGGCGAAGCTCGGCTGGGACCCGATCATGGACGGCGAAAACATCATCGGGCTTGCCGAGCGCTCGGGCATGGGTGCGATTTCCATCGAACCGGGCGGACAGTTCGAACTGTCCGGCGCACCGCTCGAAACCATCCACGAAACCTGCCGGGAGTCCAACCGGCATCTGGAGGTGCTGCGCGAAGTGGCGGAGCCGATGGGCATCCGGTTCCTCGGCATCGGCGGCAGCCCCAGTTGGCGCTTCGACGAGACGCCGAAAATGCCGAAGTCGCGCTACGAGATCATGACCCGCTACATGCCGAAGGTCGGGACCCAAGGCCTCGACATGATGTACCGGACCTGTACGATCCAGGTGAACCTCGACTTCTCCTCGGAAGCCGACATGGCGCGCAAGATGCGGCTGTCGATGAAGTTGCAGCCGCTTGCCACCGCGCTTTTCGCCGCTTCGCCCTTCACGGAAGGCAAGCCGAACGGCTTCCTGTCCTGGCGCGGGAACATTTGGCGGGACACCGACAATCAGCGGGCGGGACTGCTGCCTTTCGTCTTCAAGCCCGACTTCGGCTTCGACGACTACGTCGAGTGGGCGCTCGACGTTCCCATGTATTTCGTGGTCCGTGACGGCCGATATCACGACTGTACCCACGTCACCTTCCGCCAGTTCATGAACGGCGCGCTGAAGGGAGAGATCGAGGCCTGGGAGCCGACGCTCGGCGACTGGACCAACCATCTCTCCACGCTCTTTCCCGACGTGCGGCTTAAGCGCTTCCTGGAAATGCGCGGCGCAGACGGCGGGCCCTGGCGGCGCATCTGCGCATTGCCGGCCTTCTGGGTGGGGCTGCTTTATGATGACGGCGCACTCGCCGCGGCGGAGGAACTGACCTCGACCTGGACCTACGAGGACGTGCTTCAACTGCGTGACGCCGTGCCGGTAGAGGCTCTGGCAGCCGAAATTCGCGGGCGCCCTCTCCTCGACGTGGCACGCGAGGTTCTGAACGTCTCCCGTTCGGGGCTTGCAAGCCGGAAGCGGCTGAATGACGAAGGGCAGGACGAAACCGTCTTCCTGGGCACCCTCGACGAAGTCATCGCGAAAAAGGCGACCCTGGCCGAGGACCTCCTGGCGCTTTACCACGGCCGCTGGCAGGGCTCCGTCGAACCCGTCTTCGACGAATACAAGTACTGAGCCGGGCCTGGCGCGAAAAAGCGGTTCCCGGCGGTAACTTTCCCGATATACTCGTATATCACGCCTTTCGGGAAGGACGCGCCATGCTGCCACTGTTTGACATGATGCTGAAGGCGCAGAACGGCGCCGCGATGGAGGCGATGGCCAGGCAGTTCAATCTGGCGCAGGAACAGGCCGCCCAGGCAATGGCGGCGCTGACCCCTGCCTTCTCCTCCGGGTTGAAGCGAACCGCCGGCAACCCCTATGATTTCACGGCGCTGATGAACACGATGATGTCGGGCGCCTATGCGAAGTATTTCGAGGATCTCGGCAAAGCCTTCACGCCTCAGGGCCTGGCGGACGGGAACGCGGTTCTGGAACGGCTGTTCGGCTCGCGGGAGGTTTCCCGCGCGATCGCAGCCCAGGCGGAACAGTTGACGGGGATCGGGCAGGACATCCTGCAGAGGATGATGCCGGCGATGGCCGACACGCTGATGGGAGGCCTGTTCAAGCAGGCGACGGGCCAGATGCAGCAAGGCGGCGACCTGTTCGCTTCCACGCCCATGGGGCAGATGACGAGGCAGTGGCTGGACAGTCTCGGCTTTCAGCCCAAGCAGACGCCGACCGCAGACCCTTCGAGTATCTTCGACAATCCGTTCATGCAGAACATGCGGAGTGCCTGGGGCCTGGACAGGCCGGATGCGCCGCAGCAACAGCCGAAGACGCCTCCCTTCGGCGACAACCCGTTCATGCAGGCGTTCCAGAGCATGATGACCGGCCAAAAGCCCGGATCGAGCCCGGATGCCAGGGCAACGGCCAATCCTTACATGGAAGCGTTGAGCAGCATGTTCGACAGCGGTCTCGAAGTACAGAAGGCCTATCAGAAGAACATGGAAGCGATCTTCGACACCTACCTGAAGAACCAGCGGCCGGCAGGCGCCGAGCCCGAAACGCCGAAGCGGTCATAGAAAAAGCCCGGCCGGACGGACCGGACCGGGCAAGCGGCAGGGCTATTGGCTATCACCCTGCAGGGAAAAACCTTGCTAGAGGCGCGAGAGACGTTCGAAACGGGCTCTTGCACGCCGCCGCGCGCTTTCCGACAGCAGCGCTGCGGGATCGTCAAAAATGCCTGATTGATAGGTCGCCTTCATCAGATCGTGACGGGACAGCCCAATGTCGTCGAGTTGACGATCGTCGAGGTCGTGCAGCCGGTTGACAGCCCATCGATTGCGCAGAACGCGCCAGACGAACGCCAGTATGCCTCCGATCACGTCAATCGTGCCGCGGGTGGCCGTCTGCGGCCGAGCGAGGTCGAGTTCAACGGTCTGGGTCGTGCGCATGATGCTATCCTTTCGATCGGCACGAGAAAAGCCGTCCCTCCCGCAGAGGTCTTGCGGAAGGGTGGCCATGGCTTGGCGGGCGCAGGGAGGTGCCCGATGTCTGATTGCAGCCCAGTTATGGCGCACACCCTATTGATCAGTCCAACGAATGTTTCTAATGATTGTCATCAGCCAATCTGATGGATGACCCCGATGTCTGCTCCTCTCGATATCGACCAGCTTCACACCTTCCTCGCCATTGTCGACACCGGCAGCTTTACCAAGGCGGCAGACCGCGTGTTCAAGACGCAGTCGGCAGTCTCGATGCAGATGCGGCGGCTGGAGGAAAGGATCGGCAAGCAGCTCTTCGCCAAGGACGGGCGTGGCAACCGCCTGACTGCCGAGGGAGAAAAGCTGCTGAACTACGCCCGGCGAATCATCCGGCTGAACAACGAAGCGATCGCCGCCTTCGACGACAACCGGCTGGAAGGGACGCTCCGGATCGGCACGCCGGACGACTATGCGGACCGATACA
>DASUPM010000077.1:0-2545 GCA_036281095.1 Pseudorhizobium sp. | reverse complement strand
CAAGGCCGCTTCCTGTGCGATTGCCAGCGTCGGGCCGCGTCCCAAGGTGGCAAGACTTTTTGCGGAAGAGCTCACCTCCGTGGCGGCAGACCAATCGAGTTCCGTTGCCTTGGCCAAGCGCTCTGGCAACCGCGTGAGGGCGGCGGCCAACGACGGCTCGTCGGCCCAAGCCGAAACCAGGTTTAGCAAAGCGGCAAGAGATGCGATGAACGTCTTTGTTGCCGCCACACTCAATTCAGGCCCGGCCGCCATCGGAAGAACGATATCGCACGCAGTCGCGAGCGGGCTCTCGACATCATTGACGATGGCCGCGGTCAGCGCCCCGGCTACCCTTGCCGATGCGGTCGTTTCAATAAGATCATCGCTGCGGCCCGATTGCGAAATTGCGAGGAACAGCTGGTCTTTAAGTTGCAGATCCCGTCCATATACCGTCTTTATGCTTGGCGCGGCCGCGGCGACTGGAATCCCCAGATGCCGCTCGATGATATGCTTTCCAAAATTCGCCGCGTATGCAGAGCTACCACGCGCGCACGTCACCACGAGACGGGGCGACTTTGCCTTAAGCGAGGCGCAAAGTTGCCTTACAGGCCGACTGAGCACGTCGAACTGACGGGATGCCACGTTGGGGGAATCTCGCAGTTCGGTTGCCATTAGAATTTCGATTTTACTCATCGCGCGCGTCGCTTCTATTTTGGAGGTTGAGCGTACATGCAATTTCTGTTAGCGCGAACTCGATTAAGGCGATTACTTCTTCTGTTTTAGCCAATATTCCTCCACTGGTCCTTAGCATCATGAGCACTGAGCGTTATAGCCCCCGTTATTCGAGTATCGAGACTTGGGATCCGGAAGAGTTCGCTGAATCCATCATCGAAAGTCAATTTGCTGCCGTAGCGGCAGTTCAAGCAGCGCGCAACGAAATTGCTTCTGCAGCAATAGCAATGCAGGCGCGGCTTCAGGGTCGGGGTCGTCTCATCTATGTCGGCGCCGGCACCTCGGGTCGACTAGCAGTGCAGGATGGCGCCGAACTCGGGCCCACATTCGGGTGGCCGCAAGAGCGGCTGTTATTGCTCATTGCTGGGGGCGATGAGGCTCTGTTGCGGTCCGTTGAAGGGGCGGAGGATGACGCGGACGAGGCGACAAGACTCATGGATCAGCACGATATTACCACCGAGGACGTGCTTATTGCCGTTGCGGCCAGTGGTACAACGCGCTTCACGCTGGCCTGCTTACGCCAAGCTAAGCGACGTGGGGCTTTGACTTTGGCCATAGCGAACAACAAGGCATCACCAATTCTCGAGGAGGCAGATCATCCGATCTTTCTTGATACAGGTGCCGAACCGGTCGCCGGATCCACACGGTTGAAAGCCGGTACCGCACAGAAGATCGCCTTGAACACTCTCTCCACTCTCCTCATGGCTTTGCTCGGCAAGGTGTACCATGGCCTTATGGTGGATGTGCGTGCTCTAAACGAGAAGCTCGTGAGGCGTAGTGAGAATATGTTGATTCAGTTGACCGGCCGAAGCCGCAACGAAGCACAGGATGCTCTCAAGCGTGCGGATGGGAGTGTAAAAGTAGCCGTCATGCTGCTGCACGGGTGTGACCTTGAGGCAGCAAGACAGATCCTTCGTACAACTGGCGGGCGACTCGGAACAGCCTTGAAGCGGATTGAATAACACTCTCATTGTCGAGGGTAAGCTCCGGGAGCGGCATGGCTCGCAAGGATCCGGTAAGACCCATCGACTTCTCGGCTCTAAAAACTAACTGGTATTTCAGGATCGCGTTAACGGCTCCCTGAGGCGCGGAGGACCTGCTTGGCGGTGAGGAGCTCCACGCCGCCGAGGCTGATGAGGTTGTTCGAGTTGTCCGGCGTGACGGGGATGTCGCCCGCGTGCGTGGCGGACATGATCAGCCTGCCCTCGCGTGCCCCGACACCGAAGTGCATCTCGGCGCCGACCTGCGAAGTGCCGGCGAACGCCTCCTGCCCAAGATCCGGCGACGCCGCAGGCTTGAACCCGGGCGCGGCCTTGCTCCCCTGCACGGCCGTTTGGTAGGCGGCCGCGGCGTCACTTACGCCGGCGTACTGGTCGATGGAGAGCGTCACCTTCTTCTTTCCGTCGGCGCTGGCGAAGACCACTGATCTCGACGCGATCGGCTTGCCGACGCTTGTTTCGTTCGGCCCCGTGCTGGCCTCGTTGGTGACGTCGGGGAAGTGCTGGGTCACTACACTCACGGGCACGACCGTGTTGCGCGGCAGTAACGCAGCGGACGCGGATGCGGTGCTGGTCGACGGCGGGTCATCGCCGCACGCGGCCATTAAAGCAGCGCAATCGCAGCGACCGAGAGCACCGCCGCCCGCGGGCCTCGTTGTCGGTTTATTTTCGCCTCCTATCGGATGGTGAAACCCTGGGACCTCGGGCGTGAAAGTACGAGGGGTTTGGCTTGCCTGGCAAGATAGCCTAAGGCGGACTTCAGCGGGAGGTTTGCAGAAGTCCGCTTCTGACCCGTAGCGGACACACGAGTTGCGACCTTCAAATTCTTAAGGATG
>DASUPM010000076.1:0-3125 GCA_036281095.1 Pseudorhizobium sp. | reverse complement strand
CTTGCCGCCGGAGCGGCTGTCAACGGGTGAAAAAACTAGCCGGTCCCCTTAAGGCCTGCGCTCAATCCTGTCAAAGGTAAACTTGGTGGTTTGCAGTGAGATGAACGGCGAAATTAGCTGGATGACCGGCTTTCTGCTTTGTGCTAACGACGCCGGCAAAACCAGGGACAAGTACAGAAGGACAGACCATGTCGCATGGTGTCGCGTTGAAGCCGGCCCGCTCGCTGAAATCCGCAGATCTGAAGGGCACCGTCCGCATCCCCGGCGACAAGTCGATCTCGCACCGCTCCTTCATGTTCGGCGGGCTCGCTTCGGGTGAAACCCGTATTACCGGTCTTCTGGAGGGCGAGGACGTCATCAACACGGGCAAAGCCATGCGCGCCATGGGCGCGAAGATCGAGAAGATCGGCAGTGAGTGGATCATTGAGGGCACCGGAAACGGTGCACTGCTGGCACCCGAGGCGCCGCTCGATTTCGGCAATGCCGGCACCGGCTGCCGCCTGACCATGGGCCTCGTCGGCGTCTACGATTTTGACTCGACGTTCATCGGCGACGCGTCCCTGACCAAGCGCCCGATGGGGCGCGTCCTCAATCCGCTGCGGGAAATGGGCGTGCAGGTAAAATCGGCAGACGGTGACCGCCTGCCGGTGACGCTGCGCGGGGCGTCGACACCAAACCCGATCACCTACCGCGTGCCGATGGCCTCCGCGCAGGTGAAGTCGGCCGTCCTGCTTGCCGGCCTCAATACGCCCGGCATCACAACGGTCGTCGAGCCGGTGATGACCCGCGACCATACGGAAAAGATGCTGCAGGGCTTCGGCGCGAACCTTTCCGTCGAAACGGATGCAGACGGCGTCCGCACGATCCGGCTGGAAGGCCGCGGCCAGCTTACGGGCCAGGTGATCGACGTTCCGGGCGACCCCTCCTCCACCGCCTTCCCGCTCGTGGCCGCGCTGCTGGTGCCGGGTTCCGACGTCACGATCGAGAACGTGCTGATGAACCCCACGCGGACGGGCCTCATCCTGACGCTGCAGGAAATGGGTGCCGATATCGAGATCCTCGATCCGCGGCTCGCCGGCGGAGAGGACGTTGCGGACCTGCGCGTGAAGCATTCCGAGCTGAAGGGCGTGACGGTGCCGGCCGAGCGTGCGCCGTCGATGATCGACGAATATCCGGTGCTCGCCGTCGCCGCTGCCTTCGCGGAAGGCACCACCACCATGCTTGGCCTCGAGGAACTGCGCGTCAAGGAATCCGATCGCCTCTCGGCGGTTGCCGATGGACTGAAGCTGAACGGCGTTGATTGCGATGAGGGCGAGGAGACATTGGTCGTCCGCGGCCGACCGGGCGGCAAGGGCTACGGTAACTCCGCCGGCTCGGCGGTCGTCACCCATCTCGATCACCGCATCGCCATGAGCTTCCTGATCATGGGTCTTGTATCGGAGCATCCGGTGACGGTCGACGATGCCGGCATCATCGCCACCAGCTTCCCCGAGTTCATGGATCTGATGGCCGGCCTCGGCGCCAGGATCGAGCCGGTCGAAAGCAGGGCGGCCTGATGGGCTTCGTGGTTGCCATCGACGGGCCTGCGGCGGCCGGCAAGGGCACGCTGTCGCGAATAATTGCCGAGACTTACGGCTTTCAGCATCTCGACACTGGCCTTACCTATCGCGCGGCTGCGAAGGCCCTTCTCGATGCGGGCCTGCCGCTCGACGACGAACGGGTGGCTGAAAAGATGGCGCGCGAGGTGGATCTCGGCGGGCTCGACCGCACGATCCTGTCGCGCCACGAGATCGGCGAGGCCGCCTCGAAGATTGCCGTGATGCCGGCCGTGCGGCGCGCCCTGGTTGATGCCCAGCGGGCATTCTCCCAGCGCGAGCCCGGAGCTGTTCTCGACGGCCGAGACATCGGCACCGTTGTTTGCCCCGAGGCAGCTGTGAAGCTCTATGTCACGGCCTCGCCGGAAGTGCGGGCGCAGCGGCGGTTCGATGAAATCATCGCCGCCGGCGGCCTGGCGGATTTCGAGGCGATCTTCGCCGACGTGAAGAAGCGTGACGAGCGGGACATGGGCCGCGCCGACAGCCCGCTGAAGCCGGCGGACGATGCGCACTTGCTAGATACCTCGGAAATGAGTATAGAAGCCGCGTTTCAGGCCGCGAAGAGCCTCATCGACGCTGCGCTGAAGAAAGATTGACGACCTGCCGGTGCCGCCGGCCTGTCTCTTATGCTCGTAAGATCGATCCTTGCGCCGGATAGCCTCTTGAAGAGGCGGATCGACTTCGAGCGTGTTCAACACGAACCACCGGCGCATGTGTGTCCTCCACGGACACTCTCAGGAGATTTCATGGCAGTATCTAACCCCACGCGGGAGGACTTCGCAGCCCTCCTCGAAGAATCCTTCACACAGACCGATCTGGCGGAAGGCTATGTTGCAAAGGGCCTCGTGACCGCGATCGAGAAGGACGTCGCCGTCATCGACGTCGGCCTCAAGGTCGAAGGCCGCGTTCCGCTGAAGGAATTCGGCGTCAAGGGCAAGGACGGCACGCTCAAGGTCGGCGACGAAGTCGAAGTCTATGTCGAGCGTATCGAAAATGCTCTCGGCGAAGCTGTTCTGTCGCGCGAGAAGGCTCGCCGCGAGGAAAGCTGGGTCAAGCTCGAGGTCAAGTTCGAAGCTGGCGAGCGCGTCGAAGGCATCATCTTCAACCAGGTCAAGGGTGGCTTCACCGTCGATCTGGATGGCGCCGTCGCCTTCCTTCCGCGTTCGCAGGTCGACATCCGTCCGATCCGCGACGTTACCCCGCTCATGCACAACCCGCAGCCCTTCGAAATCCTCAAGATGGACAAGCGTCGCGGCAACATCGTCGTATCGCGCCGTACGGTTCTCGAAGAGTCCCGTGCCGAGCAGCGTTCTGAAATCGTTCAGAACCTCGAGGAAGGCCAGGTTGTCGACGGCGTCGTCAAGAACATCACCGATTACGGTGCGTTCGTCGACCTCGGCGGCATCGACGGCCTGCTGCACGTTACCGACATGGCATGGCGCCGCGTCAACCATCCGTCGGAGATCCTGTCGATCGGCCAGACCGTCAAGGTCCAGATCATCCGCATCAACCAGGAAACCCACCGCATCT
>DASUPM010000075.1:0-2477 GCA_036281095.1 Pseudorhizobium sp. | reverse complement strand
CCGGCGCTTCGGGCGCGCTGATCGCAATTCTGATGATCGTCGATACGTATGTGGCGCCGGGCAGCCTGAGTTTTGCTGCCTTCGACCCCAGATATCTGAGCTGGACCGGCCTGTTCGAGACGCCGCCGCGTTCGAACGATTTCGTACCACTGTTTCCATGGTTGGCCGCGCTCCTTGCGGGCGTCGCAGTTGCGCGGTTGGCGATAAGGCGTAGCTGGCTCGTTCCCCTCAGCCGGGTCCAGGTTCGGCCGAACCTTCTTTCAAAGGCAGGCCGGCATAGCCTCGTCATCTATCTGGTCCATCAGCCGGTGCTGATCGGGTTGGTCTATCTGTTGTCTATGGTTAGTCCGCCCGCGCAGCCGGAGCCGCGCGAAGCCTATCTGCAGGCATGCCAAAGCGGGTGCGTTGGTGCCGGAAACGATGCGGGGTTATGCCAAAGCTACTGCGGCTGCACTGCCGACGGTCTTCAGGCGCAATCTCTCATCGAGCCGCTGCAGAACGGCAGCGTGGATGGCCGTTCCGATGAACGCGTTCGCGTGATCGCAGAGGAATGCTCCTTCCGGAGCCGGTGAACATCCTCAGGTGCCGACGCCGATTTCCGCCAGGCGTGTCAGGCAGGCTTCCTCGGCGTTGTCGAGCTCTTCGAGCGTCTCGTCGATGTCCTTGCGCTTCTGGCGCAACTCGTTGCGCTTTTCGTCGATGCGCGACATCATCAGCTTGAGCTGACCGAGCTCGCCCGGCGGCTCCTTGTAGACATTGATGATCTCGCGGATTTCGGCGATCGTGAAACCGATGCGACGACCCCGCAGGATTTCCTGGAGAAGGCGCCGGTCAGCCGCGCGGAAGAGACGGGTGCGCCCGCGCCGTTCCGGATGAATAAGACCCTCGTCCTCATAAAAGCGAAGGGTGCGAGTGGAAACGCCAAATTCCCGCGTCAGCTCGGTTATCGTATAATATTTGTTGACTGTCATTCCCTACTCCTGGCCGGGAACGATAATTGACTTTTACGTAACAGTCAATTTCTGCTGCCCCTTAGCCCAGCAGCCACCAGGTTGCCAAGCCAAGGAAGCTGAAGAATCCGGTGGTATCGGTGATGGCGGTCACGAAGACGGCCGAGGAAACTGCAGGGTCGGCCCCGGCGCGATCGAGGACCATGGGAATCGCGATGCCCGCGATCGCAGCGGCGAACATGTTGATGATCATCGCGCTGGCGATGACCACGCCCAGATTGACGTCACCGAACCATGATCCGGCGACGGTGCCGACGACCAATCCGAACAGGACGCCGTTGATCATGCCGACGCCCGCCTCGCGCCGCGCGACGCGCCAGGCATTGTGGATGTCGAGATTGCGGGTGGCGAGCGCCCGGACGGTGACGGTCATGGTCTGGGAGCCCGCATTGCCGCCCATACCCGCAACGATCGGCATGAGCACCGCAAGCGCCACGATCTGCTCGATGGTCCCCTCGAAAAGCCCGATGACGGAGGCCGAGACGAAAGCGGTCAGCAAATTGACGGCCAGCCAGGGCACCCGCGATCGCGACGTATCGACAAGGGAGTCCGACAGTTCTTCGTCGCCCACGCCGCCGAGGCGCATGAAGTCCTCTTCCGCCTCCTCCTGGATGACGTCGACAACGTCGTCGATGGTCAACACGCCGACAAGGCGTCCGTTGTCGTCGACGACTGCGGCGGACAGGAGGTCGTACTGCTCGAATATCTGCGCCGCCTCTTCCTGGTCCATCTCCGCAGGAATGGGATAATTCGTCTCGCGCATGATGCTTTCGATCCGCACCTGGCGCTTGGTCCGCAATATGCGGTCCAGATCGACAATGCCGAGCAGCTTGAATGTCGGGTCGATGACGAAGATCTGGGTGAAGGATTCCGGCAGATCCCCATCCTCGCGCATGTAGTCGATGGTCTGGCCAACGGTCCAGAACGGCGGCACCGCCACGAACTCCGTCTGCATGCGCCGGCCGGCCGACTGCTCCGGGTAGTCCAGCGCGCGGCGCAGCCGCACCCTCTCGGTGAACGGCAGTTGCGCCAGGATTTCTTCCCGGTCCTCCTTGTCGAGGTCTTCCAGGATGTAGACGGCATCGTCGGAATCCAGCCCGCCGATCGCTGCCGCGATCTGCGCGTTCGGCATCTGCTCGACGATCTCGAGGCGGATCGCCTCGTCCACCTCGGTCAGCGCGGTGAGGTCGAAATCGGCGCCCAGCAGCTTGACGAGCGCCAGCCGCTGATCCGGCTGGATCGTCTCGAGAAGGTCGCCGAGTTCCGACTCGTGCAGGCGCGCCACATGCTGGCGCAGGAACAGTACGTCGCGATCGGCGATCGCGGCCCCGACCATGGCAAGGAAGTCGGCTCGCACCGAGCCGTCTTCGCCATAGATGTCGTGGGCTTCTTCGTTCCGGTTCCGGGCGAGCTCCTGTTCTTCGATGTCGCTCATCTGCCGCCCTCGCCTGGCCCCGTCCACGCCTT
>DASUPM010000074.1:0-5541 GCA_036281095.1 Pseudorhizobium sp. | reverse complement strand
GATCAGGTCGTCCCACGCCTTGATCTGGGCATCGAGGATGTCCTTCGATGTCCGATGGACCTTGACGCCCGAGTCCTGCTCCAGCTTGCGAAGGTCCGCGGAGTAATGGTCCATCGCGGACGCCGTGTTCGCTGTCGAGGCCGCTTCGACGGCATAGCGGACAATGGCCTGAAGGTCGGGCTCGAGGTCCTCGTAGAAGCCCCTGTTGAACAGGAATTCGAAGGATTCCGAGGCCTGGTGATAGGAGGAAAGATAGTAGTTCTTTGCGACGTCCTGTGCACCGAAGCGCAAGTCGGACGAAGGGTTGTTGAACTCGAAGGCGTCGATGACGCCCCGTTCCATCGCCGGGACGATTTCACCGCCCGGCAGCTGGGCGACCGACATACCCATGGCCTGCATGAGGTCTGCGGCAAGACCGACGGTCCGGTATTTCAGCCCGCTGATGTCGCTCACCGTGTTGATTTCGTTCTTGAACCACCCGAACGGTTGGGCGAACATCGGGAAGCCGAGGAAGCCCACGACCTCCAGGCCGAGAATGTCCTGCTGCAGCTCGCGGTAGAACTCCGCGCCGCCGCCCGCGTAGAACCACGACAGCATGGTCGTCGCCGAGCCGCCGAAGACGGGACCGGTTCCGAACAGGGAAGCGCCCTTGTGTTTACCGTACCAGTAGACAGGAACCGAATGCGCTGCATCGATGACGCCGTCGTGGCAGGCGTCCAGAACCTGGAATGCACCGACGACGGCGCCCGCTGGCAGAACGTCGATCTTCAGGCGTTCTCCCGACATGGCGTGGACGCGCTCCGTGAACTGCCGAGCGAAATCCATCCAGATGTCCGACGCAGGCCACGATGTCTGCATCTTCATCACGATTGGCGCTTGCGCCAGCACCGCTGGCGCGGCAAGCGTTCCGGCGGCAGCGCCACCTGCGGTTGCGCTAATTTTCAAGAAATTACGGCGCGTGTGCGCCTTCTCAGACTTTTCCATGATCTCTCCTCCCATTGGGCGGGCTGTTGCCCTTCTCCCACGGAGAGTATTCCGGAAAAGAACGCCGACTTCAATAGAATAGAAGTGCCCGATCTCGAATTCTCGTGATCGAGTTGCAGTTCAGACGAAGTATCGGAGCGGCTTCAGCGTTTGCCGATGGAAGCCGTGCTGCAGGGATCGACGCCATAGGCGGGCGCGCAGGCGCCGTTGCCCGCCGCGCCGGTCTCCGGGGCGATGAAGGAGCCAGCCAGGATGGTAAGTGCCGCACACGCAAAAAAGAGTGCGATGGGCTTGCCCATGGAGAAGTGCCTTTCACAGAGGGACGATAACGTCAGAACCGGGTTTTCGCTGCAGGCGTGTATTTGCCGACGGCGAAGTTTTCAATAGCCGAACTTGCTGAATCGCCCGTTAATGCAAGAGTGTTTCGGCCTGCGGCCATTGTGCCACAGGCGCCATTCGAGACGAGCGGGCGAACGCCGGAAAGGCCGCCCGGAAGCCGCTCAGGCGGCCCTGCCGGTGTTGGTGAACTGGCCCTGCGGGCGGTACTGTACGAGATAGGACGAGATGACGGACGACAGAAGCGTCGGGCGGATACCCATTCCCTCCAGCGTGCGGCCTGCGCGGCTGGCAGCCTCCGAAACCACATTGTCACTCTTCAGCAGTTCCACCTGATCGGCCGTGATCGGCGGCGCGATGAACGGGATCAGCGATGCGACCTTGCCCAGCATGGAGGCGATGGCGAACGGCAGGGAAACGAGCGGCCGCTTGCGGCTGACGGTCCGCAGTGTCAGTTCCATGCATTCGCGGAAGGTCAGCACCTCGGACCCGCCGAGTTCGTAGATCTTGCCGCCCGGGATGACCCCGTCGACGCCCAACGCTGCCGCCTGAGCGACATCCTCGACGTAGACCGGCTGGAATTTCGTCTTGCCGCCGCCGACGAGGGGCAGGGCCGGATACATCTTCGCCATGCCGGCGAACTTGTTGAAGAAGCTGTCGTCCGGCCCGAAGATGATCGAGGGGCGCAGGATGACGGCATCGGGAACGGTCGAGAATATGGCCGCCTCTGCCCGTCCCTTGCTCCGGGCGTAGCTGGACTGCGACTGGGCATCGGCTCCGATGGCCGAAACATGGACCAGCTTCGCTCCGGCCTCCCTCGCCGCTTCCGCGACCGCACGGGCGCCGAAATCCTGGACGGAATCAAAGGAGTTGCGGCCGCTCTCGAAAAGAATGCCGACGCAGTTGACCACGAAGGATGCGCCGCCCACCGCGCGATCGACCGACTGGCGGTATCGGAGATTGGCCTGGACGAGCGAAATCTGTCCCACGTAACCGGACGGAAGCAGGAAGCCGGCGAGATCCGGCCGACGTACTGCGACCCGGATGCGGTATCCGCGCTTGACCAGAGCCCGCACCACATGTCGCCCGACAAAACCCGATCCTCCGAAGACGGTGACGAGGGGTGGCAGGTTGGACACGGTCATGATGCTGCTCCGGGAGCTAACGGGATACGATTGGTTGCGGTCTCTTAGACCAAATGTGGCGCAACGGGAAGCAGAAGAAACGCCGCATCCGCTGGACGTCAGACGCTTTCCACGACCACCATCTCAGCATCCGCACACTCCTGCCGGATCTTCGCCGCGGCCTGATATTCCGGCGAATTGTAGCAATCGACGGCGGCCTGAACGGAGGGAAACTCAATGACCACATTGCGCCCGCGCGCCTTGCCTTCCAGCTCGACGAAGCTGCCGCCGCGGGCGAGGAAGTTTGCGCCGAACCGCTCAAAAGCGGGCTTGGCGGTGGAAACGTAATCCTTGTAGCGTTCCGGATCGCGGACATCGACGCGGGCGATCCAATATCCCTTGGGCATGGCTCTCTCCTCTTTCAGGCTGAATCTAGAGCACCTCGGCCATTTCGGCGAGGATGGCACGGGCGGCCGCCTTCGGATCCTGCGCCTTGACGATCGGGCGGCCGACGACGAGATGGCTCGAGCCGGTTCGCAGGGCATCCGCAGGCGTCATGACCCGCTTCTGGTCGCCGGCATCCGCGCCGGCCGGCCGGATGCCGGGCGTAACGATGTCCATGTCCGGGCCGACGACGCGCCGCACCTGCGACGCCTCCTCGGCGGAGCAGACGATCCCGCCCATGCCCGCATCGCGAGCCTGTTCTGCCCGACGCAAGACGAGGCTGCGCGGATCGCAGTCGTAGCCCGCCTCGTGAAGGTCCGGCTCGTCCATGGAGGTAAGCACGGTCACGCCGAGCAGTGTCAGCCCGGAGCCGCGGGCGGCATTCACCGCGGCCCGCATCGCTTTTGGATAGGCATGCAGCGTCAGCATCGAGACGCCCATCCTGGCGACGTTTTCGACGCCCTTGGCGACCGTGTTGTCGATATCGAGGAGCTTCATGTCCAGGAAGACCTTCTTGTCTTCCGCGATCAACTGGCGTGCGAAGTCCAGGCCGCCGGCGAAGACCAACTGGTAGCCGATCTTGTAGAAGGAAATTGCATCACCGAGCGAGGAAACGAGGACGCGCGCCTCTTCCACCGTCGGAAGGTCGAGGCCCACGATCAGACGATCACGCGCATCCATGTCCGAATCCCTTCCACTCTTCCATAGGCGTCCAGTCGCATGTCGGAACGCGGTCTGCAAGGGAGAAGGCGAAGAGATTGCCGCCGCCTGCGGGTTGGTCGCCGTCACGCGAAATCCACGTTCCGGCGAGGTGACACCTCAACAGGGTGCCGACACCCCCGTGCCCGACGAAGGCGATCGGTATGGCGGGGTCGTGATCGTCCAGAACCCGCGTCACGGCAGAGACGATGCGGGCCTGTGCGTCGGCGGCGCGTTCCCAGCCCCGGAAGCTCTCCTCCGGATGGGCGAAGAACCAGTCCGCCGCCTTCTCGAATTCCGGTGGTGGCAGGAAGCCCGTGGCGGAGCGGTCGTTCTCGTGCAGGTCCGCTACGATCTCGACCGCGATGCCGGATACGCCGGCGAGAATTTCCGCCGTCTCTATCGCCTTCCGCTCGGCACTCGACACGATCCTCTGAAGTGTCGCGCACCACGGTTGCTGCGAAGCGCGCAGCGCGCGGCTCCGCCCGACCTCTGACAGTCCCCATTCCGGCACCGGGATATCCGGATCGACCTGGACCTGCGGATGGGTGATGTAGAGGCCGAACATGGGTCACCTGGCTAGTCGCGGCTGTAGATCCAGAGCTGTGCAGGGGGAATGTTGCGGACCACGAAGTCGAGGTGCCTGATCCGGAAGCGGTCGGGCCGGGCGTCGATCGGGGATACGGGGCCGTAGGTGATCTGCACCACGGGCCGCCCCGCAGGCATGCGATCCAGCAGGTCTTCCAGCAGTGCGACGCGACGTTCCATCGGAAAGCTCAGCATCGGAATGGCGGAAATGACCGCGTCGAACTTACGGTCCTTCCAGTCGGCCAGCGTGCGATCGAGATCGAAGGCGTCGCCGTTGATGAAGTTCACGCCGGGGATCGTCCGGGTGAGGTGCTGGTAGAAGTCCGTGGAATATTCGATCGAGACGAGGTTTTCCGGCCTAATGCTGCGCGCCAGGATCGCTTTCGTGATGATGCCGGTCCCTGGACCGAGTTCCAGGACGGGCAGGCCCGAGGCCGGATCGATGACGCTGGCCATGCGTCGGGCGGTAACGGATGACGTCGGCAGGATCGCGCCGACGCTCTTAGGGCCATCGATCCATCCCTTGAAGAAGCGGATCTCCTCGTCGAACTTCCGGCCCAGCCGTTCCTTCAGGCGCATTTCCATCTTTTCCTCTCCATTTTGGAAAGCGTTATGCGCAGCATATGGCGCAAAAACAAGGCCAGATGTCGCATCCGGAGAACGGCACGAAAAAAGGCGGCAGGTTTCCCGCCGCCCTTGCGGATTTAAACCCGCATCGGCATCAGAACGTAAAGGGCGTCGTCGCCTGCCGTGTCACGGACAAGCGTGGGCGATCCGGCATCCGCGAGCATGAAGATCGCGTCCTCGCCCGAAAGCTGAGCCGTGATGTCCAGCAGATATTTGGCATTGAATCCGATCTCCATCGGATCGTTCTCGTACCCGACCGCGACCTCCTCGGTCGCGCTGCCGGAATCCGGATTGTTGACCGTGAGCGTCAACTGGCCGTCGGTCAGCGCGAGCTTCACGGCGCGGCCCCTCTCGGAGGAAATGGTCGATACGCGATCGACGGCGCGGGTGAAGCTCTGGCAATCCACCCGCATCTCCTTGTCGTTGCCGGTCGGAATCACCCGCTGATAGTCCGGGAACGAGCCGTCGATCAGCTTCGAGGTCAGCACGATGTCGTTGAAGGCGAAGCGCACGCGGGTGTCGGACAGCGAGACTTCGACCGCGCCGTCGACCTCCTCGATCAGCTTCCGCACCTCGCCCACCATCTTGCGCGGGATGATGACGCCGGGAATCTTCTCCGCGCCTTCGGGCAACGGCATCTCGACCCGCGCCAGGCGATGGCCGTCGGTCGCCACGGCGCGCAGCACCGGCGTCTTGTCGTCGCTGTGCGCGTGGAGATAGATGCCGTTCAGATAGTACC
>DASUPM010000073.1:0-3560 GCA_036281095.1 Pseudorhizobium sp. | reverse complement strand
AAAATGGGGTCTGTGCAAAATGCGCCAGCTCCCTCGCGGCTGCCAGCCACAACCGCCGCTTATCCCCAATATGAGGCAATCAAACTTTAGCGTCGGGATCGAGCAGCCGGTGCATGTGGACGATGAAATAGCGCATTTCCGCGTTGTCCACCGTCTGCTGCGCCTTGCCGCGCCATGCGGTCAGGGCACTGGCATAGTCCGGATAAATCCCCACGATGTCGAGATTCGAGAGATCCTTGAACTGGATGCCGGTCAGGCTTGAAAGCTCTCCGCCGAACACCAGGTGCAGGAGTTGTTTCTTTTCGCTTGCTTCCGTCATTTCTCTACCCTTTGTCAGTCCCCCCAAGAGGCCTCTGCTTGCGGCAATCGGGCCCGAAGGTCAACCCGTGGCGTCCTGCGGCATCAATATCTGCAGTTTGTCGAGAGCATGTTCGGCACCGGCGCGCAAGACGCCGTGCCTGACGTTTTCCCGGTTGTAGACAAGGCGCTGTCCTTCGGCATCCAGAAGCCGCCCACCGGCACATTCGAGGATGAGGTCGGCCGCCGCGAGGTCCCAGTCGTGGGAATTGCGCTTCACGATCGTGCCGTCGATGGTCCCGTCGGCGGTCATCGCCAGCCGGTAGGCAAGCGACGGCACGTGACGGACGCGGTGGATCGAGTTCCTGTGCTCCGGCGGAAGGCTCTTGATGACGTCTTCGGCAACGGCGAGCTTCAAGGGCTCAAGCGCGTTCGGAGGGGAAACCTCGATCCGTTTGCCATTCTTGAGAGCCGGCTGAGCGGATGCGGCGGAGAACTCCTCGCCGAGAGCCGGGGCGACAAGGACGCCGGCCACCGGCCGCCCCCGATGAACCACGGCAACGGAGACGCACCATGTCTTCTCGCCGGCGATGAAGGCGCGGGTTCCATCGATCGGATCGACAACGAACAGGGTCTCGCGCGACACGCGGACCGGATCGTCGTCGGTCTCCTCCGAAAGCCAGCCATAGCCGGGTCTCGCAGCCATCAGCATGCTTTGCAGCCGGTCGTTCGCGGCAAAATCGGCAGCACTGACGGGCGAGCGCCCCTCGTTCTTCCACCACACCTCCGGCGCCTGCCCAAAATAGGTCAGCGCCACCTGTGCGGCATCTGAGGCCGCCTGCCTGATAAGCGCCAGATCCTCCCGCCATTGATCCGCTTGAGCAGCCATGGGCTCAGCGTCCCGCCAGCGTCATGCCTTCGATGGCGATCGTCGGCGACGCCACGCCGAACTTGCGGTCGATATCGTCGGCCGGCGTCAGCCGCATGAACATGTCCTTGAGGTTCGACGCGATCGTCACCTCGGAAACGGGATCGGCGAGCTCGCCGTTTTCGATCCAGAAGCCAGTCGCGCCGCGGCTGTACTCTCCGGTGACCATGTTGACGCCCTGGCCGATCAGTTCCGTCACATAGAAGCCGTCGCCGACGCTGCGGATCAGATCTTCCGGCGAAACACTGCCCGGCTCCAGCGCAAGGTTCGTCGCGGCCGGCCCGACGGAAGTGCCTCCGCGCACGCCGCGTCCATTGGTCTCCAGCCCAAGCTCGCGTCCGGTCGAGGTGGAAAGGAACCAGTGCTTCAGGACGCCGTCCTCGATCATTACGAGGCGCTGGCCGGAGACACCCTCCCCGTCGAACGGCCGGGAGGAAGAGCCGCGCACCACCATCGGGTCGTCAGTGATATTCAGCCCGGCCTTCAAGACTTGCTGGCCCATCCTGTCCCGCAGGAAGCTCGTCTTGCGGGCGACGGCGGCGCCGTTGATCGCCCCGGCGATGTGTCCGACGAAGCCTCGGGCGATGCGCGGATCGAAGATGACGGTGACATTGCTGCCCGTCGGCACCTGGCGCGGATTGACCCGCTTGACGGCCCGCTCGCCGGCTCGCCTGCCGATCGTCTCCGGATCGTCGAGGTCTGCAAAGAAAAGCCGGCTGTCGAAATCGTAGTCGCGCTCCATCCTGGTTCCCTCGCCCGCAATGACGCTGACGGAGCGGCCGAAGCGGGTCGCCATGTAGCTGCCGGAGAAGCCGTGCGAGGTAACCAGAACCAGCCCACCCATGCCGGCCGAAGCCCCCGCTCCCGAGGAATTGCTGACGCCCTTCACGTCGAGCGCGGCCTGTTCCATGCCGAGTGCCGCCTCCCGCAGTGCATCCGTCGGGACTTCGGTCGCGTCGAAGAGGTCGAGGTCCGGATAGCTGCGGGCGAGGCGTTGCTCGTCCGCGAGGCAGACGAAGGGATCTTCCGGCGAGACCCTCGCCATCGCCACGGCGCGCTCAGCCAGCGTCTTCATATCGAAACCGGGATTGGCGGAGACGCTCGCGACGCGGTTTCCGACAAAGACCCGCAGAGAGAAGTCGTCGCTTTCGGACGCCTCCGTCCCCTCCACCTTTCCCAGACGAACGCTGACCGAGCGTGAACGTGAGCGTACCACGACGGCATCCGCCTGATCGGCGCCTGCGGCCTTGGCGAGGTCTATCAGCTGGGCGGCGCGCGACAGGAGGGTTTCGGAGTCGATTTCGGAGGACATTGTGTACCTTTCGTTGTCGCTCCATTTATTGTGAGGCAGGTAAGGCATCAAGGCTCATCCACCGATTCTTCCGCGCGTTCAGCAGGCAAGGCAGTTTTCATGACGGCATCCGGCTCTCTCTTCACGCAAATGCTGCTGCTCCTGGGGGGCGCGGTCGTCGCGGCACCAATTTTCCGCAAGCTGGGGCTGGGCACGGTTCTCGGTTATCTGGTGGCCGGAGTGGTGATCGGCCCCATCCTGCAGCAGATCCGGGAGCCGGAAGAGGTGCTGCATGTGGCGGAATTCGGCATCGTCTTCCTGCTCTTCCTGATCGGGCTCGAACTGAAGCCGTCGCGGCTCTGGCAGATGCGGGGCGACGTGTTCGGGCTCGGCACTGCGCAGGTCCTGTTCTCGGGCGCGGTCCTGACGGGGCTCTCAATGCTGACAGGGCTGGCGGACTGGCGCGGCAGCATCGTCATCGGCTTCGGCCTGTCGCTTTCCTCCACCGCCTTCGCCCTCCAAATCCTCAGCGACGACGGCGACCTGAACAGCCGGTACGGGCAGCGCTCCTTCGCCATCCTGCTCTTCCAGGACCTCGCCATCGTGCCGCTGCTCGCCCTCGTCAGCATCCTTGCGACTGGCGTCGGGGAAACGGACACTTCGGCGCTTCGGGGTCTGGCGATTGCCGTCGGCGCCGTGGGCGCCATGATACTGGCCGGCCGCTACCTGCTGACCCCGCTTTTCCAGGTCATCGCCCGCACCGGCGCGCGCGAAGTGATGATCGCCACCGCCCTGCTCATCGTTCTCGGATCGGCGGCGGCGATGCAGGCCGTCGGTCTTTCCATGGCGATGGGCGCTTTCCTTGCCGGCGTGATGCTCGCCGAATCCTCGTATCGGCATGAACTGGAAGCGGATATCGAGCCTTTCCGCGGACTGCTTCTGGCGCTGTTCTTCGTCGCCGTAGGGCTTTCACTCGAGGTGGAGGTCCTGTGGGAGCAAGCCGGCTTCATTCTCGCCGCCGTGCCGGTCTTCATGGTCGTCAAG
>DASUPM010000072.1:0-2782 GCA_036281095.1 Pseudorhizobium sp. | reverse complement strand
ATATTCACCCTCCCGGCAGTCTCGCGAACGCTGCTGCCCTCGACGGAGATGGCATGCACGATAGTCCGCTGGGGCTCCTTCAGCGTCTTCAAGATCCGATCGACATCGAGCCGTTCCTGCGCCTGCGCCTGCTCATCGATCTGCAGCACGGCCACGACATCCTCGAGCGGCACGTCCACATGCCGCCCCCGGCGGCGCAGACTGTCGATCAGCTTGTTGCGGATGATCGTCGAGATCCACGGCGCGATCGGGCGCGACGGATCCCAGGTACCCCGCTTGAGATGGATGGACAGCAAAACCTCCTGCACGATATCTTCAGCCTCGCTTGCGGGCGCCCCGAACTGGCTGCAGCGCCTGCGCGCCATGATCCGCAACTGAGGGGTGACCGACGTCAAAAAGCGGTGATACGCCTGGGTATCACCGCCGATCGCTGCCCGCATCCATGCCGACCACTGCTCTTCGCGCGCCAGATCATTCATTCAATGAGCTCTACGCTGCCGCCGGACCAATCGTTACACGCGCGCACATGTTTTTTGGGACGAAGCGAGCGCTTCCTCCACGATAGCGGATATGGACCTGGGGTCCAGCCAAATTCGATGAAGCCGCCCGGCCCCAGAAGAATTTTCGCGCCACGCCGTAACACCGGCAGCACCATCGACGTAGGTCTCCGTGCAAGCCAAGAGGGTTTGCTCACAAGGGAGACCAAACATGAAGAATGGCATCATTTCTCTCGCCGTTGCTGCGTCTGTCACGTCGGCGCTGGCGTCGATCGCTTCCCCCGCCTTCGCCCAGGAGGAAGGCAAGGAGAAGTGCTACGGCGTCGCGCTTAAGGGCCAGAACGATTGCGCCGCCGGCCCCGGCACCACCTGTGCCGGCACCTCCACCGTCGATTACCAGCAGAACGCCTGGAAGCTCGTTCCGGCCGGCACCTGCGAAGCAATGGCGACGCCCAATGGTCACGGCATGCTGGAAGCCGGCCCGGCTCCGGCCTGATCCGCAGCGAACCCTGAGGCGCCGCGACGGCTGCGGCGCCTCCATTTTGGAGACGTGTCATGAGAACATCCCAGCTTCCGCCCCGCGCAGGGCTAGGTTTCAAGCCAGAGCATTTCGCCATGATCGACGCCGAACGACAGCCGGTCGGGTTCTTCGAGGTGCATGCCGAGAACTACATGGGCGCAGGTGGCCCACCGCATGCACAACTTTCCCGACTGCGGCAGGACTATGCGCTGTCGATCCACGGCGTCGGGCTTTCGATCGGATCGCTGCAGCCGCTGGACCAGCAGCATCTCCGGCGTCTGAAGGACGTTTGCGACCGCTACCAGCCGGAGAGCTTTTCGGAACATCTGGCATGGTCCACCCATGACACCACGTTCATGAACGACCTGCTTCCCCTGCCCTATACCAGGGAGACGCTCGATCAGGTGTGCCGGCATATCGACGAGGTGCAGACTGGGCTCGGACGTCAGATGCTGCTCGAGAACCCGGCAACCTACCTGTTGTTCGAGGAAAGCACGTTTGAAGAAACCGAGTTCCTCGACGAGGTGGTGAGGCGGAGCGGCTGCGGCCTGCTCCTCGACGTCAACAACGTTTTTGTCGCCTCCACCAATCACAACACCGATCCCCGCAGCTATCTCGCGCGCTTTCCCCTTCGGCATGTACGCGAAATCCATCTCGGGGGACATTCCGAGACCGAAGACGATCTGGGTGCGCCGCTGCTGATCGATTCCCACGACACGCCTGTCCGCGACCCGGTCTGGGCGCTCTATGCGGAGGTCATCCATCAGACGGGACCGGTAGCGACGCTGATCGAGTGGGACAATGACGTGCCGGAATGGCCGGTGCTCCGTTCGGAAGCCGAGGCCGCGGAGACGATCCTCCGGCGATCTGCACTCGCAGCCTAGGGAGGCGTCGATGTCCACCATGCAGCAAAGGTTCGCCGCCGCGTTGATGGAGCCGGGCAGCCCGGTTCCGGTCGGACTCGCGTCATGGAATTCGCCGCAGCCGACGGCGCGCTACAACGTCTACCGCAACAATGTGATGATCGGCCTCCGCCGCGCGCTTGCCGGCCGCTTTCCCGCGGCCGAAAGGATCGTCGGAAACGACTTCTTCGCCGCGATGGCCGACATGTTCATCCGCGAGAACCCGCCGCGTTCACCGCTGCTATTCCTTTACGGCAACGAATTCGCGGATTTCGCGGCCGGCTTTCCGCCTGCCTCGCAGCTTCCCTATCTTGCCGACGTGATCCGGCTGGAAATCGCGCGCGGCCGCGCCTACCACGCCGCCGATCAAGCCCCGCTCGATCCTGCACGGCTTGCGGCGGTCGCGCCGGACGATCTTGCCCGGCTCCGCTTCACCGTGCATCCATCCATCTCGATCGTCTGCTCCGCCTTTCCGGTCGTCACCATCTGGGCGATGAATGCCGGCGAGGCGCCGGCGGCAGCCATCACCGACTGGAGCCCGCAGGATGCGCTGGTGGTCCGGCCAAACCTGGCGGTCGAAGTGCTGCGCCTTCCCGCTGGCGGGGCGGATTTTCTCAAGGCTCTCTCCTCGGGAGAGACCCTGGGCGACGCCGCCGAAGCGGCCATCACCGGCAATGCGGGCTTTGACCTGACCGCCAACCTCGCCGGCGCGCTCAACGCAGGCGCGTTTTCAGCCATCACCATCGAGCAGGAAGAACAGCCATGAGCCAACAGATCTCCGTTGCGCCGGAGCGCAGCCCCTCCCGTCGCCTGCGGTACGGTGTCAGCATGCTCGAACGTATTCCGCACGACTTGGTCGCGCT
>DASUPM010000071.1:0-4835 GCA_036281095.1 Pseudorhizobium sp. | reverse complement strand
CGAGACCGTTCACCGGCGGAGGCGGGAACATGGCGATGAAGGCTTCCTGAATGCCGGCATATTTCTGGTTCAGCGCCATGGCGATCGCGCCACCGGAAAGCTCCGGGCTCTTTCGGTCCTCGAAGTCATCGAGGGTAGCGAAAACGATCCCGGCGTTCGAACCGATAGTGAAGCCATTGATCGACAAGCCCGGGAAAGCGATCGCATGGGAAACACCCGGCTGCTCCAGCGCAATATCGCTCATCTTCCGGATCACCTCCTCCGTCCGGTCGAGCGTGGCGCCATCCGGAAGCTGGGCAAAGCCGATCAGGTACTGCTTGTCCTGCGCCGGGACGAAGCCGCCCGGCACGGTGGTGAACATGCTGTAGGTCGCCGCGACCAGCGCGAGGTAGACGATCATCACCAGGCTCTTGCGCGACAGCAGCCCGCCAACCGTACGGCCGTAACCGTTGGAAGCGGCTCCGAAGGCCCGGTTGAAGCCACGGAAGAACCAGCCGAACAGCCTGTCCATGACCCGTGTCAGCCAATCCTTCGGCGCATGGTGGTCCTTCAGGAGAAGGGCCGAGAGCGCCGGAGACAGAGTCAGCGAGTTGATGGCGGAAATCACGGTCGAGATGGCGATCGTCAGGGCGAACTGCCGGTAGAACTGCCCTGACAGGCCCGTGATGAAGGCGAGCGGCACGAAGACCGCTACCAGCACGAGAGCGATCGCGATGATCGGTCCCGACACTTCACGCATGGCGCGGTAGGTGGCGTCACGAGGCGAAAGGCCGTTCTCGATGTTGCGTTCGACGTTTTCCACCACGACGATTGCGTCGTCGACGACGATGCCGATGGCGAGCACCAGGCCGAACAGGGTCAGCGCGTTGATCGAAAAGCCGAAGGCGTACATCACCGCGAATGTGCCGATGATGGAGACAGGAACGGCAATCAGCGGAATGATCGAGGCCCGCCATGTCTGCAGGAACAGGATGACGACGAGCACGACCAGAGCCACGGCTTCCAGCAAGGTCTCTACCACCTTCTCGATCGAAGCCCGCACGAACTTGGTCGTGTCGTAGACGATCTCGTACCGCACGCCTTCCGGCATTGCGAGCTGGAGCTCGTCCATGGTTGCCTTCACGTTGTCGGCGATTTCGATGGCATTGGAACCCGGGGCCTGGAGAACGGCAACCGCCACCGCCGGCTGTCCGTCGAGCAGCGAACGCAGGGTGTAGTCTGCCGCCCCCAGTTCGATGCGGGCGACATCGCGCAGGCGGGTGATCTCACCGTTTTCGCCGCTCTTGACGATGATGTTGCCGAACTCCTCTGGCGTTCCAAGGCGCCCCTGAGCATTGACGTTGAGCTGGAGGCCCGTTCCCGGCACACTCGGAGAGGCGCCAATGATGCCGGCGGCCGCCTGGACGTTCTGCGCCCGGATGGCGTTGCTGATATCGCTTGCCGCGAGCGAATGTTCAGCCGCCTTCTGCGGATCGATCCACACCCGCATGGAGTAATCGCCAGCCCCGAAAACCTGCACCTGACCCGCTCCCTCGATACGGGCCAGCCGGTCCTTTATGTTCAGCGTGGCATAATTGCGCAGATAGGTGATGTCATAGCTCTCGTCGTCAGACACCAGGTTGACGACCATGATGAAGTCGGGAGAGCTCTTGACGGTCGTGAGGCCGAGGGCGCGGACTTCCGCGGGCAGGCGAGGTTCGGCCTGGGACACCCGATTCTGCACCAGTTGCTGCGCCTTGTCCGGATCGGTTCCGAGCTCGAAGGTGACCGTGACGGTAAGAACGCCGTCCGAGGTCGCCTGGCTGGACATGTAAAGCATGTCCTCGACGCCATTGATCTGCTCCTCCAGGGGTGTCGCCACGGTTTCGGCAATGACCGTCGGATTGGCGCCCGGATAGGTCGCTCGCACCACGATCTGCGGCGGCACGACCTCGGGATATTCAGAGATTGGCAGGCCGCGCATGCCTATCAGGCCGGCGACGACGATCAGGATAGACAGCACGGCCGCGAAGACCGGCCGATCGACGAAAAATCTTGAAATGTTCATGTCGGTACCCTCTCTCCAGGGCTTGAATAGGCATCAGGAGGCCTGGCCCGCGGCCGGAAACGGCCGCGAGTAACAAGGCTTGCAGGATTGAAGCGCGGCGAGGCCGCGGCTTATTTGTTTGCGACTTCCGCCTCGGCCTGCGGCTCGACGACGACACCGGGCCGTATGCGTTGCAGGCCGTTCACGACGACACGGTCGCCGGGAGCAAGACCACTCTGCACGATCCGCTGGCCGTCTACAGCCGCGCCAAGCTCAACCTGGCGATAGGCAACCGTATTGGCCTGATCGACCACGAAGACGAACTTCTTGTCCTGATCGGAGCCAATGGCGGTTTCGCTGACCAAAAGATGTTCCTTCTCCTTCGGCTGGCCGATGCGGACGCGGACGAACTGACCCGGGATCAGGCTTCCATCCGGATTGTCGAAGACGGCGCGAAGGCGGATCGTGCCGCTTGCGGCGCTGACTTCGTTATCGATCAGTTGCAATCTCCCCCTTGTCGGCTTGGCGTCGGCAAGCGTCGCGATCTCTACCGGGACCTGCTCCAATGCGCGGATGCCATCCTGCGCCGGAAGCTCGGCAAGAATCCGCGCAACCAGTTCCTCACCTGCGTCGAAGCTGGCATAGATCGGGTCCACGGAGACCAGCGTCGTCAGGACCTGGGACGCATTTCCAGCGCCGACGAGGTTTCCCTCCGTTACCTCCAGCCTGCCGACCCGGCCGGCTATCGGCGCCTTGATTTCGGTATAGCCCAAGTCCAGCCTCGCGATCTGCAGAGCAGCTTCTGCCGATTTCAGACTGGCGAGAGCCTCCGCATGCGCACTTCGGCGCTGCGCAAGTTCGCTTTTCGAAATCGTATTCCGCGCGAGAAGGGTGTTGCCCCGGTCCAGCTCGGTGGTTGCCAGTTCCACGCGCGCCTGAGCAGAGGCGACCTGACCTTCCGCCTGCGCCACCGCAGCGGCATAAGGAGCCGGATCGATGGTGATCAGCCGGTCGCCGGCCGCCACCATGCCTCCTTCCCTGAAGTGCACGGCCTGGATCGTGCCGGCGACACGAGGGCGCACCTGGACGCGATCGACCGCTTCCAGCCGGCCCGAGAATTCCTGCCATGTGACGATGCTGCGCGGTTCCACCGCCGCGACGGTGACGGGGATCGCCGGCGCCGGTGCAGCTTCCGCCTGCGTCGCCGCGGCATCCTTCGCAAAATCGAGATAGACGGTGCCCCCTGCGATCGAGACAGCAAGTACCGCTCCGGCGCCCCACAGGGCCCAGCTTGTCCTGGATTTCGTCATGATACTCTCCTTGCGGCCCCTTTAATCAGCCGCCGGTTTCTTTCAAATCAACAACTTACGAACGCAACTCCTGAACGAAGAGGCGGAACTCCATACAGAGCGCCTGCAGCCAGGCACCGCCTTCCTCGTTGTAAATTCCAGACCAGCCGCTTTCCGCAGGAAAGACATGCTGGCGAACCTTCACCCCGGCCTCACTCAGCCGTTCCGCATAACCGACCGTTTCGTCGTGCAGCGGATCATCCTCCGAAGTCACCACCAGGGCCGGCGCGACGGCCGAAAGGCGGGAACACATGCACGGCGCCGCATAAGGATGCGAAAACCCGCAAAATCCTCGCAGGTAATGCATCCATCCATCCGACCAGCGTTCCCGCATGCCGATGGCATCCGCTCGGCGGATCGATACCGAACTCATCGTCGGATCGATCAGAGGCGACAGAAGCACCTGCCCGTCCAACTGCCCGGGCATCTGGTCCCGGGCCTTCAGCGCCAGCCCTGCCGCCAGGTTTCCCCCGGCTTCCTCGCCGGCAACGAGGATGGGCGATTTCGCGCCACCCAGTTGACGTCGGCGCGAGGCGAGGCATCGAAGTGCCGCTAGCCCGCATTCCAGAGCGCCCGGAAACATGTTCTGCGAGACGCTTCCATAGTCGGCTTCCACCACCACCGCGCCGCTTCCTGCAAGGGCACGGGCGATGGGCGTTTCGCGTTCGGCAGGCTCATCCTGCTGGAACGCGCCACCCCGCAGATAAAGGACAAGAGCCGGAGCCTTCTCCTTGACCGGCGGCTCGTAGACCCGCATGGGCATCGAGCCCTTCGCCGGCACGCCCAGGTCGATTTCCTGCCATCGCATCGCCATCCTACCCTGATCTTTACACAAGGCAGCTTCTTGTTTCCTTGATGCCACCTGATATTATTGTTCCGTAGAAGCCGCACAAGCTTCCAGTTCGTAATTCACTATCCACTATCCCGAAATAATATCGCACCGCAACGAGATCGCATCATGGACCAACTTTCTGCTATGCGCGCATTCGTCCGCGTTATCGAGACCGGAAACTTCACCCGAGCCGCACGCTCGCTCGACATGTCGAAGACGACCGTCACGAATCTGGTGCAGAACCTGGAGGCACACCTCAAGGCGAAGCTCCTGAACCGGACCACGCGGCAGGTCGCGGTGACGACGGAAGGCGCCCTCTACTATGAGCGGGCGTCGCAGTTTCTCTCGGACCTCGACGAACTGGACGGAAGCATCTCCTCGTCGCAATCGCAGCCGTCCGGACGATTGCGTGTGGAAATGGCGGGAGCCTTCGCCGACCTGATCGTCATTCCCTCGCTCTGTGACTTCTACTGCAAATATCCGCAGATCTCGCTCGACATCGGCGTCGGAGACCGGCTGGTCGACTACATCGCCGAAAACGTCGACTGCGCATTGAGGGCAGGCACACCAACCGACCAGTCGCTGATTGCACGGAAGGTGGGAGAGATCGCGCTTCGCACCTACGCCT
>DASUPM010000070.1:0-6664 GCA_036281095.1 Pseudorhizobium sp. | reverse complement strand
AGACTCGTTGCGCTCGGCGAAGGGTTTCCGAACGATCCTGATCTAGGTAGCGCGGAGGCGCTGCTTGCAGCGGTTCCAGACGACGGCCTGCTGCTGATCGACGGTCTGGCCTTCGGGGTCATGGACTGCTGGGCTGAACTGCATGGAGGAAGGCTGCGGCTTTATGCTCTCGTACACCATCCTCTGGCGCTGGAGACCGGATTGCCGGAAAGGGTGAGAGCGGAATTTTCAATGCGCGAAACGAAAGCTCTGGCCCAGGTGCGAGGTGTCGTCGTGACGTCCGCCGTGACCGCAGGCGAACTTGTCGAGAATTTCGGCGTGCCGCGGGACAGGATCGAGATCGCCATGCCTGGCAGCGATCCCGTGCCGCTGGCAAGCGGAAGCGGGGCGGCTCCTTGCATTCTCAGCGTCGGTTCGCTTACGAGGCGCAAGGGGCACGACGTGCTCGTTGCTGCGTTGGCGGGGTTGCAGGATCTCTCCTGGACGTGCCGGATCGTGGGCAACCCTGCCTTTGATCCAGCCTTTGCCCTGGAACTGGAACGGCAGATCCTCGATCATGGCCTGGGAGATCGGGTGATCCTGGCAGGTGAGGTGAAGGACGCCCGCCAGGAATTTGCAGGGGCGGATATCTTCGCTCTGGCCAGCCGGTACGAGGGGTACGGTATGGTTTTCGCCGAGGCCCTGGCGCATGGGCTTCCGATCGTCGGATGTGCCGCCGGCGCGGTGCCCGACGTCGTCCCGCCGGCTGCCGGTCTGCTCGTTCCGCCGGATGATACGGAAGCCTTTGCCCTTGCGTTGCGGCGGCTTCTGACGGAGCAAGATCTCCGCAGTTCGATGGCCGATGCAGCGGCGATCGCGGGCGCGGCGCTGCCGTCATGGCGGGAGACGGCCGCGACAGTCGCGTCGTTTCTTGAAGGCCGGGCATGACCGGCTTCGACATGCATTGGCTGGCATTGCGGGAGCCGGTGGACCGCAGGTCGCGGGACCCAGTCTTGCAAGATCTCGTGACGCAGTTCCTCGACGAGGCGGCGGCCCCTGCGATAGTCGATATAGGCTGCGGGACCGGCTCGACCTACCGTGCATTGCAGCCGCAGCTTTGCAAGACAGCGACCTGGACCTTGTTCGATCACGACGACCGGCTCCTGACAGAAGCGCGGCGGCGGCATCCGCAGGCGGGCATCACCTTCGTAAGGGGCGACCTCAACGATATCTCCTCCCTCCCGCTGAATGGCGCGACGCTCGTAACCGCTTCCGCGCTGTTCGACCTCTGCTCGCCCGCCTTCACCGACCGGTTCGTCGATGAATTAAGGCAGAAGGGCATGGGTTTGTACGCCGCGTTGAACTATGACGGAGACATGCACTGGTCGCTCGGCCATCCGCTGGACCGATCCGTAAGAGACGCCTTCAATGCGCACCAGTTGGGCGACAAGGGCTTCGGCCCTTCGGCGGGGCCGCAGGCCTGGAGACATCTGGGCAGACGGCTGGAGGAGCATGGCTATGACGTGATGGTGGCCGCCAGCCCATGGCGGATGGGAGAGGGAGATGCGGAACTCCAGCATCTGTTTCTCGACGGTATATTCGAAGCGCTTGCAGGCGGGCCGCTTCTTTCGATGGATGACCTGAGGGAGTGGTACGCGTTTCGGCTGGGCGCCGTCAGCGCGCCCGAAAGTTCATGCGTGGTGGGGCACCGGGACGTCGTGGCCCTCCTTTGAGGCGACCGTCTTGCCTGCCGGGGAGCGGAAGTCGCAATCAAAAACGATGTCCGTGCCGATGTTGTAGACGGTGACGGCGGGCCGGCGGGCTTCCGACAGGCGATCCACCGGAGCCAGGCTTATGCCCATTGGCCCGGAACCGATGATGATCGGAGCGACCGAGACGTGCAGCCGGTCGACAAGATCCGCATCGATGAACCGTGCGATGGTCTTCGCCCCTCCTTCGATCAGGACGGTCGAGAGACCCCGGTCCGCGAGACTGTCGAGAATGTCCTTCGGATGAAGCCCCTCGCCACAGCGGGGGAGCCTGACCACCTGATCCGTCAACAAACATGGCGGCACGTCGTCCGCCTGGACCACGATCACCGGGGTGCCGCCATCCCGAAGCATCTTTGCATCGGGCGGCATGCGCCCGTTGCAGTCGATGACGACGCGGACGGGACTGCGGCCGGGTACTGCGCGCACCGTAAGGCTGGGATTGTCGGCAACCACGGTCCCCACGCCGACGACGACCGCATCGACGAGTGCCCGACATCGATGCAGATGGGCAATGCCGTCGCAACCGGATACGTCCTGCGCATCCCCGGTCGGCGTGGCGACACGCCCGTCCAGCGACTGTCCCACCTGGGCGAGCACGAATGGTGCGCTCCGCTGCGCAATCGGACGGTAGAGCGACAGGCATGCCTCGTCCTCATCGGCAGCATGGACGGTGCTGCCTTCCCGGATGGACCGGAGGTGGCGCCAGGTCTCACTCGACATCTTCGCGAACTGCATGTCCCTCCCTCGGGTCTTCCCTCAAAAGCTAGAATGCCGGCTGCGACATGATGTTCCTGCGGTGTGGTATCATCAAGCGGCAAAGTGAGGTGCTGCATCGAACGCAATCCGGATCGCAGGTGAGACGGTCGGCCTAGCGCAGATCGGCGAGGTAAGTGTTCTCCGAACGGGACCGGTTGAAGGCCGGCGGGTCGATGTCGGCGATGATGAGGCTTTCGCCGTCAGCCGGAGCCTGCGCAAGCAAGCTGCCATCCGGCGCCGCGATCCGCGACAGGCCGGCATAGGAGAATTTTTCGTCCGAGCCGCAATGGTTGACATAGGCAACGAACACCTGGTTCTCGAACGCACGGACCCGGATCATGTGCTCGGCGATGAACTGTCCGGACCAGCCGGTCGGAAGCGCCGTCGGAACCACGATCAGATCGGCACCGGCCTTGGCGAGCCGGCGGACGTTCTCCGGGAATTCGACGTCGTAGCAGATCAGCATGCCGAGCCTGAGGCCATCCACCGCCGCCAGCACCGAGCACGGCTCCTGCGGGCGGAACCACTGTTTCTCATACGGACCATAAAGGTGCGACTTGCGGTAGACGGTCGCCTGCTCTCGACCATCGGTCAGGAAGGCGCTGTTGTAGACGGCCTCCCCATCCTTTTCGGCAAAGCCTGCAACGATCGTCAGCCCATGCCGGTGGGCGATCGCGGAGAGCCGCTCGGTAGCCGGGCCGTCTGCCGGGGAGGCGAGATCGGGGAACGCTTCGCCCGCGCCATATCCCGTCACGGCCAGTTCCGGCGCGATCAGCAGGCGGGCTCCTTCTGCGGCGGCGCGGCGGGCGGCTGCGTCGATCTTGTCGAGATTTGCCGGAACGTCGCCCACGACCGACTGCATCTGGAAGCCCGCGATCTTCATCGGTCTTCCGCCATCGCACCGAGGAGTTTGGGCAGATCGCCGAAGCGGGCGACAAGCCCGAAGACGACGGCCGCGATCGCCAGGAAAAGCACGGTCACGGACGCCATGGTCGGCGTGTAGCCGTAGCGCAGGGCATTGAAGATCTTGATCGGCAGGGTTTCCATCGTGAACCCGACAGTCATGTAGGCGACGATGTATTCGTTGAGCGACAGGACGAAGGCGAAGGCATAGCCGGAGACGATGTAGGGTACGATCAGCGGCAGCACGACGGTGCGGAAGACCGTGCGGTCGTCGGCGCCCATGGTTGCTGCTGCCTCGACCAGGGAACGGTCGATCGATGAAAACCCGAGGGAAAGGGTGACGAGCGGCAGCGTGACGAAGAAGATCGCGTGGCTGATGACCGCTGTCCACGGCTGCCCGTAGAAGCCGGTGGTCGCCCAGAAAGTGAGAAGTCCGAGCGCCGTGATTACCGGCGGAAGGGTGAAGGGGGCCACGCCGAGCAGCTGGAAGATGTTCGCCCACGGCGCGACGCGCCGCCAGAGGAACCATGCGAGCGGCAGCGCGATCAACAGCGCCAATGCTGCCGAACAGGCGGCGAGCGTCAGGGATGCGAACAATGCGTTTCGCCACTCGGCATTGGTGAAAATCTCCCCATACCAGGAGAGCGAGAACCCTTCGGGCGGGAAGGCGAGGGTCTGCTTTTCATTGACCGAGACGCCGGCGACGACGATCAGCGGCAAGGCGAGGAACAGGCCGACGGCAAAGAAGAAGAAGCGGCGAAGGGCGGTGCTCATGCGGCCTCCTTCCGGCGTCCGGCGTAGACGGCGAGCCCTACGAGCGCGAGCGAAACCAGGACCAGGAAGACGGCCATCGCCGCCGCGAACGGCATGTTGGATTGATAGATCGCCTGATCGGTAATCAGCACCGACAGCGTCCAGTGCTGCGGACGGCCGAGGAGCTGCGGCAAGAGATAGGAACCGAGGGCGAAGATGAACACCATGATCAGCGTAGCGAGGATGGTGTTGCGGAGCGCCGGAACGACGACGGTGAAGAAGGCTCGTACCGGAGAGGCTCCAAGCGTCCTTGCCGCTTCCGTCAGTGTCGGATCGAGACGAACGAGTGCGGGATAGAGCACGAGCACGGTATAAGGCAGGGCCTGATAGGTCATCGCCGTCATGACCGCACCGAAGCTTGGCGTCAGAGCCTGCGGCCCGGCCATGAGGCCGAGCGCCACGAAAAGATTGGTCAGTCCGGCCGTGCGGGAGAACAAGGTCGACCAGGCAAAGCCGATCATGACTTCGGAAAGCGACAGGATGGACAGGAGCGCAACCAGCCAGACCACCTGGACCTTCCGCGCCGTGCGCGAGAGGAGGTAGGTGAAGGGAATGCCGATCACCACGCAGGCGACGGCGACGGCAATGGCGAGAAAGAGAGAGAAGCCCAGAACCTTGCCGAAGAACAGGCTGAGAAAGCGGGCGTAATTGTCGAAGACGAAGGCCGGCTGATAGAAGCCGCCCTGCTCGCGCTCGAAGAACGAGACTGCAATCATCGTGGCGAAGGGAATGACGAAGAAAACGATCAGCATCCCCGCCGGGAACGCAAGCGGCGCATAGTCCGTGAGGCGCTGCGGAGCTTCTCGCCTCATCGCGCCAGCACCACGCTGGTCGCCGGGTCGAGCCGGATGCCGACCTGCTGGCCCACGGCGACTTCCGGCCGTGCCCGGGGAGCGGAGACCGCGACGATCTGCTGCCCGTTGGCTTCCACGAACGTTTCGACGGTGCCTCCCAGGTCCCGGATGAACGTCACCGTGCCGGTAATGAGCCCGGCACCCGGTGCGCTTAGCTGGACGTCTTCCGGGCGGATGGAAATCGTACCGGCTTTTGCACCGGCGAGCGCCAGACCTTCCACGGGGGTGCCCAGGACGACGGCCGCGCCGCCGTCGCTGGAAAATGGAATGAGGTTGGTCGAGCCGATGAAATCGGCCACGAAGGAGTCCGCCGGGCGGCGGTAGATGTCGACCGGCGCGGCGGCCTGACGGATCTCTCCGCCGTTCATCACCACGACCGTGTCGGCCATCGTCATGGCTTCACGCTGGTCGTGGGTGACGACGATGGTGGTGATGCCGAGGTTCTGCTGCAACTGCCGCAGTTCCACCTGCATAGCCTCCCGGAGCTTCGCATCGAGCGCCGACAGCGGCTCGTCGAGGAGGAAGAGCTTCGGCGAGATGGCAAGGGCGCGGGCGATCGCCACGCGCTGGCGCTGGCCGCCGGAAAGCTTGTTGACGGATCGGTCGGCAAATCCGGAAAGGTGGATCATCGCCAGCAGTTCATCGACGCGCTTCTGCTGATCGGCTTTCGGGACGCCGCGGATCCGCAAGGCATAGGCGATGTTTTCCCCCACCGTCAGGTGAGGGAAGAGCGCCAGGGACTGGAAGACCATGCCAAGGTCGCGCTTGTGGGTCGGAACGCCGGTGATGTCCTGGCCGCCGAGGGTGATGGAGCCCTTCGTCGGCAGGTCGAGGCCGGCAATCATCCGCATCAGCGTGGTCTTGCCGCAGCCGGAGGGACCGAGAAGGCATACGAACGTGCCTTCGGGAACCGTGAGGCTCACATCGTTCACGGCCGTGAAAGTGCCGAACTGCTTCGTCACGTTGCTGAGGATTAGTCCGGACATTCGCTCTCCGCTCTGGTTGCGCGGGCGCTCTTAGCTGAAACACCAAGCTCCGGCCACCCCCCGCTTCGGAGAGTGGCCGGAAGCGGGTCAGCCGGCGATCATTTCCGTCCACTTCTGGTTCAGGAAGTCGGACTTGGTCTGATAAAGATCGTAGCGCGGAACGATCGGCTCGATATCCGACGAGACGGCGTCGAATTCTTCGGCGGTGAGGTCGAGAAGATCGCGCTTGATCGTCGGCGAAGTACCGACCTTGCGTGACAGCGTCGCCTGAATTGCCGGCTGGCACATGTAGTCGATGAAGATGTGGGCTTCTTCGGTCTTCTCGGATGCACGGGAGAGGGCCCAGCAGCCGGAGTCGAGGATGCCACCTTCCTTCGGGAAGGTCGAACGGACCGGATGACCGTCGGCCGCCGCAAGGCCGGTGACGTCATGATAGTACTGGCCCATCGGGATCTCGCCCGACTTGAGAGCCTGTTCGAACTGGGCTTCGTCGCGGTACCACAGGCGAACGTTCGGCTTCACTTCGGCAAGCTTCTCGAAAACCTTCAGGATGCCTTCTTCCGTATCAAGTGCGTTCGTTCCGCCGAAATGCGTCTTCGCC